>JBDLIP010000009.1 GCA_039714795.1 Pseudomonadota bacterium
GACCGGACAAAGTTGCCGGTACAGACCGGACATAGTTGCCGGTACAGACCGGACATAGTTGCCGGTACAGACCGGACATAGTTGCCGGTCCAGACCGGACATAGTGGTCGGTACAGACCGGACATAGTTGCCGGTACAGACCGGACAAAGTTGCCGGTCCCTATATACAAAGCATACTACAAAACATACTTCATATTTTTACGGCAGAAAAAATTCAATTGCCGATTTGGCAAAAAATCTGGTTTTGCAAAAAGAGAAAAAAAAGAAAAAATATTTATAGAAAAAAATCACAGAATTGAAAAGCGCCGAAGATCCAGCAAGTTTGTTTTTGCAGCTAGAAAGTTATTTGGCTGAGAGTCATCTTCTCTGAGGGCATCGATCAGGCAGTGATAATTTTGCTGCCTGCAACAACACCCTCTTGAGTCAATTGTTCCTGCTGGGAACAGATCCAATGATTTTAAGAATCTGCTTCCTTGCTGGGTGGTTGTAATTCAGAGTCTAGGGGGAACAAGAAGCCATGATCTTGAGAAATCACCACGCAGCTTTTTTGACCAAGTTTGTCTTTGCAGTATTCTAAGGTTCCCTCAACCCATACCATGCTGCCTTCAAGCAGATACGTTTTGGCAAACTCGATGATCAGCGGTGGTTCAACTACGATTTGGTGCTGTTGATGGAATTTTGTTTGCTGATCAGATTTTTTTGATTCTGTAATCAGGACAAACGTCATGACGTTTTGTTTGGGGGTTAGCCAAAAAACGCTAGGTGCTTCTTTAAGTTTGCCTACCAGGCTGGTTCTATTGAGTAGCTGCATATCTATGCTCCTTTAAGTTTAGGGGTTTACAAAATTCCCGAGCAACAAAAACATCATATGCTGGTAACCCTCGGGATTGAAATTAATTCCCTTGGGACTAAGTCCCAAGGGGCAAACGCGCCAGGGTTCCCTACAACTCGCCGCAACATACCGCTTGCACAACATTCGGGTAGCAAACCAAGCAGAAATAAGCAAATATTTAGAAAATTGCTCCAGGAAATGCTGGTGCTGGAAGGTGCGATAATGTACATTGGCGTTAGCCATATCTGATCTCTCCTAGATAGATCGGGTTGGTTAGTGGTCGGTGCGGTGGTGAACTCACCTCGCCTGCCACGCTTACTTTTAAAGACTAGCCGCCTTTTTTTGCAAACGCAAGCATAAAATTTTAAAAAAGTTTGCACAAAAAGAATCCTTTTTAATCAATTTGTTAACTTCACTGCCCTCCAATAGTGCCCTATGGCACCCCTGTAGCACCCCTGCCAACCCCTTGATATGAGCTGAATTTATTGCGGATAAAAAAGTTTTTGTAGCCGCTTGACACCTTTGTGCCTACTAGCTATAGTGATTTCTATTGTTAGTAGTAACGGGCAGAGTCGAATAAATTGATGCAGATTAGGGAAGGATATGATGATTGGTCAGATATATTTGTTGAGCAAAAAAGTTTTAAGAGGTTGTAGATGAATCGCGTTTTACTAGTGGGCAATATCGGGGCAACTCCGGTAATCAGAGAGACGGATGAAAAAAGCCGTTATGCGGTATTTTACCTTGCCACTGATGACAAGTGGTTTGATGCCAAGGGCGTGCCACAAACTCGTACCGATTGGCATCGGGTAGTGGTGTTTCGAGACAAGTTGGTGGATTTCATTGGCAAGTTCTTAAAAAAGGGAGCCCGAGTGATTGTTGAGGGCAAACTACAAAACCGCAAGTTTGTGGGCGATGATGGCACTGAGGGCAGCATCACCGAAGTGCTGGTTAGTAAAAAAGGACCAGGGTTTGTCACCTGGTTGCACTCGCCTTTAGCGCCTGTAGTTAGTAAGAGTCAGGAAGCGGAGAAGAATTCTGCTGATTTTGCTGGCAACGTGAATGAGGCCCGCTATGAATAACTATTTATCGCCAGCTCATAGAAATTGTCTACGTTTTCTCCTGCTTGTGCAAAAGTGGGAGGCACCGAAATCGTTCACGGGAGTTATCAGTGGTGGTCTTCCCGTAACGACAGCCAGGATTTTTAAGATGTTGAGGTGTTTATCTGAGAATCCTGGCGCCCAAGACTATTATCCAAGGACAAATTCGCTCCATGTTTGTACCAAGGGTAATGGTCTTCCCTCTAAAAAGTTTATGGCTTCCAGAGGGGCTTTTTTTTGAGCAATAAGAGGCAATAGAGAATTCTGCAACTTTCAATTCGAGAAGGAGTTTAAATCATGTATTTTACCGTAGCACCAAGAACCTCTCCGCTTAATGGCTTGTCTCAGCGGTCCAGGCAAAAAGCCTTCATAGCGCGGAAATTTATTTCCGGATTTAAATTGCAAGCAATGCAGCTGTCGTTGGTGATCTTGGCGGGCGTTGTGCTGACTTTCTTGCTAACAAAAGCAACATACGCTATTACCACGGGGGTTTTGCAGCAAGAGGTCACCGATACCGAAGACCTGATCAGTGGTGGTTATCTGCGTATTGGTCTTTTTGCCTTATGCGGCATTGCCGCAGGCATGTCGATCATGAAGCAAAATGTCATGGGGCTGGTGATTGCAGGAATCGGAGCATTTTTTGTGTACTTGATGAAAGGCTGGATTAACACCAACTTTGCAGCTGTTATTTGAGTGATCAAAGCGATGCTTGATGATTATGATAAACATCTGCTGCTGCATCATCTTGATGATCCTTTAAGAATTTTAAAGTGGACTTTGGATGAAGCTGGGGTTATTTTACTGCCGCCGTTTTTGAGTTTGTTGCTCGAAAGCCCGCTGCTGGGCTTTGTGGTATCAGGTGTAGGCTATTGGAGCTTGCGGCGCATCAAGCAACGATTTGGGCAGGGAACCCTCAAGCATGCTTTGTATTGGTATTTTCCGCATAATTTCCGCCGGTTTAAAAAGATTCCTCCCTCCTATATCAGGGAGTATCTGGCATGAAACTGCAATTTTTGAACAATCGATTGCAAGACTTAAGCCAGCAACGCAATCTGCTGCTAAGTTTTTTAGGATTGTTGGCAGTGGTGAGTGTGTTTCAAGCGATTGCTCTGGTTTTTAAAAGTGATCACGTAGTGATTGTGCCTCCTGAGCTTAAACAGGGATACTGGGTTGAAAAGAACCGGGCGTCTCAGGCGTATTTGGAAGAAATGGCAGTTTTTTTTGCCCATTTAGTTTTAGACAATAGCCCCAGTAGTGCATCTTACAACCGAGAGGTGTTATTGCGCTACGTACTGCCTTCTGCTTACGGCCAGTTGAAGATGCAGCTGCTTGAAGATGAGAAAAGGTTGCAAAAAGATCACCTGGCCACTTGTTTCCAGGCAAGTTCGGTAAAGGTAAATCCGCACACGAACGTTGTGGAACTTCAGGGAGATTTAATGGGGTATGTGGGCAATAAGCGGGTTTCACAAACTCGGGACACCTATTTGTTAAAGCTGCGGTTGCAAAAAGGCAGGGTGTTTCTTGCCGCTTTCCAATTATTGAGGAGTGCTAAAAGTGGTTAAGGGAATGGTTATCAGCGCAGGGTTGTTATTGTCAGGCACCCCAGGTTATTGCCTGCAACAATTGCCCCTAGTGAATCATCAACAAACGCGTATTGAAATCTCTCTGCACGAGATGAACCGGATTGCCATCAAGGAAGATCGGATCAAACAAGTGTTTGGCATGGATGACAGGTTGGTTATCGAAGTGGATGAAGAATCGGGGCAGATTTTTCTCAAGCCGAGAGAGTTGGCTTTTTCTGGGGCATTTGCCAGCAATAAGGGTCGATCTATCAATTTGACCTTAATCACAGAAAAGGGCCTCACCCATGATTTGCGGTTGCTACCAACAGCAAAAGCAACAGAGTCGGTTTTGTTTTATCAAGAGCTCGAACCTTCTATGCAAAAGCAAGCAAAACCACAGGATAGAGCCGCTAGAATTGCAAGGTTTGTCAGAGAAATGCAGCAAGATTTGGCTAGACAAGATTTATCTCGGCAAGAATTGTCTGGGCAAGAATTGTCTCAACAAAGGTTGTCTGGGTTGGCGGTTGTTAAGTTGCCGTTGATTCAGGTGGATCGTTGTTATGGGGAGGAACTGCGTTTATCGCCTTTGTTGCAATACAACAATGGGGAATTTGCCGGTAACGTGTATTTGCTGGGTAATATCTGTAAGCATCATCAATTTCTGCAAGAGTCGGGATTGGCAATGGCTGGTGATTTGGCTATTGCGGTGCTGCGTCAGAATTTAGCCCCCAATGAGCAGACGCATTTGTTTGTGGTCAGGAATGCAGTTGAGGCAGAGACATGAAGTTTCCAGAATTTTCTGTAAAGCGAAAACAAAGTTTGTTGGCAGGAGCTGCTGCTATTGTTGGGGTGGGAGTTGTGGCAATACTTTTTTGGCAGCTTGTAGACGGGCAAAATGTTGCTGTTGATAAAAGTAAGAATTTTGCCGAGACAACGAATATCACTTCAGCGGGGCAGCGCATTGATAAGCAGGTAGTTTGGGTGGATCGAATTGAAAGTGAAGCAAAAATCACCCAGAAAAGACTGGAAAACCTTGAACAGCTTTTGCTGGAAAACATGCAAAGCGCAAAACAGCAACAGCAATTGATTGCCTATTTAAAGCAAAAGTTGACAGCTACGCATGGCTCTGGGGCAACGGGTGAGCTACCTGAAGAGGACTATGAGACGGGAGCCCCGATAAACTTTCTGCCACAAGTAAGTGATGCAACAACTGCCACGGAAGTTGGGATTAAGAAGATCGTGCTTAATTTGAATAATCGGTCAATAGCCAATGCCAAAATCAAAGCAACGGTTGAAAACACGATTCCTGCCGGCGCTTATGCCCGGGCTATTTTGTTGGGCGGTGTGGATGCTTCAACCTCTGTGGCAGCCTCCAGTGATCCAAGACCTGTGTTATTACGGCTGACAGACCATGGGCATTTGCCGCGTAGGTTTAAATCAGACTTAAAGGCGTGTCATGTGTTGGCCTCTTGTTATGGCGATCTTTCCAGTGAACGGGTTTATATGCGTTTGGAAAAGCTAACCTGCACAGAGCCGTTAACCGGGGAGATTATAGAAACTCAGGTGGCAGGTTATGTAGCAGGAGAAGACGGCCGGGCTGGAGTGCGGGGTGTGGTTGTAGATCGAGCTGGAGAATTGGTACGCAATAGCTTTATTGGTGGTTTTTTGGGCGGTGTGAGTAATTTCTTTAGTGCCTACGCGCAACGCTCACTAAGTCCGAATGTGTTAAAGATTACCGCCAATGATACTGAGGCCAACCCTAATCGATTGCCACTGGAAAGTATGTTGGGGGCAGGAGCTGCCCAAGGAGGTATCAATGCCATGGATAAATTTGCTGATTTTTATATTAAACGAGCTGAGCAATTGCAGCCTGTGTTGCAGGTAGCAGCTGGCCGGCAGGTGGATATTATCTTCACCCAGGGAACTCAACTTGGAGCAACCTCAGTGCAAAAGACCATCCACCGTTTAAGAGAGCAATCGCGCCGGGATACCGTCAATGATCTCGAAAAACGCGGTGATATGAAAAATTGGCTACCACAAAATAGACAACAGTAATGGAGGATCAACATGCTGCAAATGGGAAATAGCTGGAAGATTGGACCAGGGTTTATGGTATTCCTGCTGCTGGTTTCAGGATGTTCTACCTATAAAGAAACTTTTGATTGCCCGGCAGGAGTGGGTGTAGGCTGTAAATCAGTAAGTACGGTAGATGCGTTGCTGGAAGTAGGTCAATTACCAATTGCAGCAGATGAGGCAAAAGAAAACCAATACTCAGAGCCAACCCATATCCCTTTAGGACCGGTAAGTTTGCAGACAAATGCTGCAAGAACGCCAGATGCCAAGCTTAGAATTTGGCTGGCAGGCTATGCAGACGAACACGGGGTTTATCGCAGTGATTGTTATCTGTATCTAGCATCTGATTATCTCGGCAAGCCTCAAGAGCTGCAACAGTATGCCAAGTCAGGAGAAACCCCAGCATGATTGTAGAGCAGATAGCTAAACTTGGCGGGAAACTAGCACAGCTTTTGGGTGAGAGCTCTGAAAGCTCAGGCTCTCCCTCGCTCAGTCAGTTAAGGAAATATTTTGAGCATTATCGGTTGCATGATTTATTGCCCTACCGTGGCTTTGATCCTAAAACCAAGCTGTTTCACAATGAGGCAAGTGTTGGGTTTGTCATCGAGTGCCATCCAATGGTGGGT
This sequence comes from Pseudomonadota bacterium, assembly GCA_039714795.1. Classification (NCBI taxonomy): domain Bacteria; kingdom Pseudomonadati; phylum Pseudomonadota; species Pseudomonadota bacterium. Next base: position 6,194 of record JBDLIP010000009.1, read on the forward strand.
TGCTCGGAGGAAATGCAACGGGAGATTAGCGGGCTGTTCCAGCACACATTACCTGAAGCGAGCAACATTCAGTTTTTGTTGTGGGCTGATCCAAGAGTTCGAGATATTTTACAGCAGTGGAGCGAGCCAAGACGCAGGCAAGGCGAGCTGTTTGCCAAATTAGCCAGCAAAAGAGCTGAATACATTGACTCACTGGTGTTTGCCTCTGCTAGCACGCCGGTGCGTAACTTTAGGTGTTTGGTTTCCTATTCGCAAAAGGGGGATCTTGGCAATCCCTTAGATCTGGAAAAAATTGTTAACCTGAAGGAACAGGTTTTGACCTCGCTTAAAACCCTTGGGGTTCCGGTGGTATTGCTAGAAGCAGAAGGACTGCTTAATTTCTTAGATGGAATTGTCAACTTTAATTATGATACGACTCCTTCGAAGCTGGCCTGGAATCCGCATACGCCATTGAATGAACAGATTCCTTGTCCTGGCAATTCAATCCGGGTTTCCAGTGCGGGGTTGTTGCTACCGGAAATGCGGGAAACTGCGACCGACAATTGTGAGACAGCAAACTTGCAAGATGGTCATTCCCCTAATGATTATACTGTGAAAGCTTATTCAGTAAGACGGGAGCCAGATCAGTGGTCCTTGCATGCTATGGGGGAGTTGATAGGTGATGATTTTAGAGATCTAATGCGGGTGCATTGCCCGTTTTTGTTGCATTATGGAGTGCATATCTCTAATCAGGAGACAACGAAGGCACGGATTCAAAGCCGAGAGAGCTGGGTTGAAACCCAAGCTCGATCAAAAATCGGTAAGAAAATTCCCATCCTTGTTGATCAACATAAAGAGTTGGATTTTGTCCGGCATCAGCTAAGTCGGGGGGAGCGGTTTGTGCAAACCAGCTTTTCGGCGCTGTTGTTTAGCAAGTCAGAGGCAAGTCATCGCCATGATCAAGTGCTCAATAGCTTGTTTCGCTCAAAACGCTGGCAATTGGCGCAAGAGAAATACCTGCATCTGCCAGTTTTTTTGAGTTGTTTGCCGATGTGTTGGGGCGAGGGATTTGCGCAGGAGTTGGGTTATCAGCAACGGCTTAAAACTACCCTCAGTACAGAATCGGCTAATTTGTTGCCGGTTCAAGGAGAGTGGAAGGGAACTACATCTCCAGGAATTCTGTTTGTTGGGCGTAAGGGGCAGCTGTTTACCTGGAGTCCTTTTGATAACAACGCTGGTAATTATAACGTTTGTGTGGTCGGCAGGTCTGGCGCTGGAAAATCTGTGTTTATGCAGGAGTTGATGACCAGCACCTTGGGCCAAGGCGGTCAGGTGTTTGTGCTTGATGTGGGCCGCAGCTTTGAAAAAACTGTCAAATTATTAGGGGGTGAGTATATTGAATTCAAGCCGCAATCGGATATTTGCATTAATCCCTTTAGCTCTATTCCTACCGATGATGTGCAGGTGACCGCTGATGCCTTGGCAATGTTAAAGCCGATCGTATCGCTGATGGCAGCGCCCCGGGAAGGAACGGGAGATCTGGAAAACGCGCATATTGAACAAGCAATTAAACAAGCTTGGGAGGCAAAAAACACCCAGGCAACTATGACCGATGTGGCCGAGGTTTTATCCAGTCATGCTGACTTGATAGCCAAGAATCTAGGTCAGAAGTTATTTCCCTATACCCGTCATGGCACCTATGGTCGTTTTTTTAATGGAGCTTCGACAGTGAATTTATCGGCAAAGATGGTGGTGGTGGAATTAGAGGAATTAAAGGAACGCAAAGATTTGCAGTCAGTGGTGGTGCAAATGGTGATTTTGCAGATCACCAACAAGCTGTATTTAGGCGACCGTAAGACACTATCCAATCTGGTTTTGGATGAAGCTTGGGATATGTTAAGAGGCAAGCAATCGGGTGAGTTTATTGAAACAGCGGCCCGGAGATTGCGTAAATATCAAGGATCTTTGGTGGTGGGAACTCAGACGGTTAATGATTTTTATGCCACTCCAGGCGCTCAAGCAGCTTTTGATAACTCTGATTGGATGTGTTTGTTATCGCAAAAGAAGGAATCGATTGAGCAATTAAAACAAACAAGTCGGATTTCCATGGATCCCAATATGGAATCGATGTTGACTTCTGTGCAAACCCGGCAGGGGGAATATGCCGAAGTGATGCTTTATGGACCGCATGGTTATGCCGTGGGCCGGTTTATCCCTGATCCTTATTCTTTGGTGTTGTATTCGACCAAACCTGAAGAGTTTGCCGCTGTGCAAGATCAGATTGCTAAAGGATTGCCGATGTCTGAAGCTATTGAGGCAGTGGCCTCAGGAAGGATGATCCATGCGAGTTAAACAGGGGTTTCAGGAATGTGGACGCATTTGGGGGAGTTGGATGATGCTAGGTGCGGTTGTGACATGCTTGTGGTTTGTTTGGCTGTATCAGGGATCTGCACCGCAAATTGTCACAGTGGATTTAAAGGCCCTGGTGAGAAACCAGATATCGACAGAGCTGCTGGCAACACTTTCAGAGGCAGAAATTGAGGCAAAGCTGACAGCTCTGATTCGTGAACAAAAACAGTTGATCAATAAGGTAATGGGCGCAGAAAACGTTATTGTGCTGTCGAAACAGGCAGTAATCACCCCAGTGCAGGATATAACGGATATTATCAAAGCACCAGAAATAGCAGCAAGCAAAACCCAAAGAGAAAGCCCATGAGGGATTGGTTGGAGAGGTGGCATTCAGGTGACAGAAAACGGTTGCTAAAATGGGGTATTCCGCTGCTTGGTTTCGGCTTGTTGCTGCAAGTGACAAACCTTGGGGTTAACTATAGCGCTAGTTTGCCCTATACGGTGTTTTTAACGGTTAAGGGGTGGCAGGCCGCTAAAGGTGATTTAGTGGCAATTAACCAGCATTGTACTAAATACTACCCTCCAGGGGCTAGGTTTACCAAGCGTATTGTAGGATTTGCTGGTGATAAAGTCTCGAATCTTCAGGAAACAATCTGGATTAATGGAAAGTTGGTCGGTCCATTGCTGAAGCAAACTGCATTTGGCAGACCACTTACCCCGCTTGTGGCACCGGAAGCTGCAACAATAATTCCTGAAGGTTACGTGTTTGTCATGACCGAGCATGCCCGATCATTTGACTCGCGTTATCAGGAGTTTGGCTTAGTGCCAGTTGCAGCATTGCAAGGCAGGGCCTTGGTTCTATGGTAAAACTTGGTGCTGTTGCTCTAACCCTGGTTATCTTGCTGAATTATTCAGCAATTGCTCGTGATTTGGGAGTGCATGGTCATCTGTATGCAATTGATGAGACAGATTTATTGTCGCATTTTGCAGCTAAATTAAATCGTTTGTCTGAAGATGGTGCTTTAGCGCGACATCAAACAGAGTTTATTGAGCAAGCAAGGCAGAAAATCTTAACGCCCCCGGCGGTTAAGGGCATCAAACGCACCAGCAAACCAAGAACCTTTACCTATGATCCCAGCATTCTGGTGCCTTATGATCTAAAAGATCATCAAGGTCGGGTATTTCAAAAGGCCGGCACCCGATTTAATCCGCTTGAGATGGCAACATTAAGGCACGTGCTGGTGTTTATTTCCGGCCAGGATGAACAACAGCTGGCGTGGTTTGCACGGTATTACTTGCAGCATAAAAAACCAGCCAAGTTGATTTTGGTGGATGGCTCGCCGCAGGCAATAGCAAAGCGATTTGCCAGCAGTTGTTTTTTTGATCAAGCAGGCATTTTGACAAAAAAGCTGGGAATTTCCCAAGTACCAGCGGTGGTATCACAGCAGCAAAAACATTTGTTGATCCAGGAACTTGAGATCAGCCAGGGAAAAACAACATCATGAAGCAGGTCAGGCAAAGCTTGGGGTTTAAGTTGCTGCTGATTCAGGTGTTAATCTGTGGCTGGGTGGTTGTTTCCAGCGATTGTTATAGCAAATGTGTGGGGCGATTTGTCAACCCGATCTCAGATATTTGTTGGTCGTGTATTTTTCCAATTACCATTGCCGGGGTTCAGGTGATGAAGGGAGAAGACACGCCTAATCCTAAAAAACCGGTGTGTTTTTGTAAAGACCCACCGCGGATAGGAATTCCTATTTCATTTTGGGAGCCGGTGCGTTTGGTAGATGTCACCCGCACCCCTTATTGCATGGTTAATCTTGGCGGTATCGTTATGGGGCCAAATACCGGAGTTAGAGGTCGAGGTTCTGTAGGACGAGGCGTTGAAGGCGGGATGAAGCAGAGTTTCTATCAAGTGCATTGGTATATTTATCCGCTGATTTATTGGCTGGAGTTGTTGACTGACTTTGTTTGTATGGAGAAAACTCAGTTTGATGTGGCGTATATGACCGAGTTGGATCCATTGTGGAACGATGATGAAACAGCTTTTATTCTCAATCCAGAAGCTGGGTTGTTCGGCAATATGATAGCACAAGCAGCCTGCGCAGCTGATTGTCTGCTGGCATCTACTGGTTTTGGCCAAGAGGCATTGTTTTGGTGTGTGGGCTGTCAGGGCTCGATGTATCCATTTACCGGCAGTGTGCCAGCCCATAGCAGTGGAGTGCAAGCAAGTCTGCTGTTAACGGCTCGGTTTTTGGCCAAATTGCACCGGGAAGGGTTGGCCTGGGGCTATACCGGGATTAAAGGCTTATGTGACAAGTACCCGATGCCGATCATCCGCAAAAATCAATACAAAACACAAATGACCTATCCGATTCCCTCCACCCATGATGGCTGTCATCCCATAGGAAGGACAGAGTTGATATGGGGGGCTGGCCGGCAGTTTCCTTATAAAGGCGAAGATTTTGGTTATCTAATCTGGAGGAAGCGCAATTGTTGTTTGCTGTAAAACGAGGCCAAGCATTACCAGTTATTGCTCAGAGACTTTCGTTAGCTGCTTGGGCAAAGCATGCCAATGTTATGTTATTGAGGGTTATGTTATTGTATGTTGTATTATTGTATGTTGTGTTATTGTATGTTGTATTATTGGAGTTGCTGTTTGCAGCGCCAGGCAAAGCCGCAGATCAATCAAGCAAACTCATTGCCAAAAAACCTACTGATTTTGAGCTGTCAGAACCTGATCTTAACTGGGTATACTGGCTAAACCAGCAACAAAAACAGCATGTTCAGCAATACCAAGCAGAGGCAAAGGCAATTATTGCTGGCACTGTAGAGCCTAAATCCCCTAGTCGTGGATCATGTAACAAATGCTCAGCTAAAGCACAAAAAGTCACACCATCTCTTACTGAGCATTATCCGAGTGATCGCTATCCCCGATTGTTGATATTTGTCTCATTTTCGATGCCGATGCAGGTGCTGAAAAGTTTGGCGCAGCAAGCCGCATTACTGCAAGGAAAATTGGTATTTCGGGGCTTGGTTGCTAACAGTTTTGTCCGTACCGCGCAAAAATTGCAAGAGCTGGGCAGTGAAGCCTTGATTGATCCAACACTTTTTCGGGCCTATGCCATTAGGGCAGTGCCGGTGTTTGTGTTACAGGAACGGTCTGCCAGGTTTCCAGGGGAAGCAGGAATACAGCATGATCGAGTTGCCGGAAACGTAAGTTTAGCCTGCGCCCTTGCTAAGATGGCCAGCCAAGGAGAAGTTGCCAGGGCAGCTACTTTGCTGGCAACTCTGGAGGCTAGGCATGGTTAGCGATCTGTTAATTAGGGTGATGGCAATTAGGATTGCTGTTGGCTTTTTGATTGCTGGTGTCATTGATAGCGCTCAGGCAAGTGAGTTTGCAAAGCAGCGGCAAACTGAGGCAATTGGGGCCTTTAAATCAGCTTCGGCCCAAGACGTTCCAGGGTTTACAACTGACACGCCGCCAGAAACCGGCTTGAACAATTACGCAGCGCTAGAATCTGCCACAGCCCAGGCCTTTAACGCCAACGCGGGCGCTCAGTTTATTAAGCAATCAGCTGCAACCAGGCCGTATTTTGCCTTAGATGCAGCAAAAGATCCAATTGTGTTAAATTCAGCAGAGGCGTTAGCTGATCCTGAAGCCTTTATTGCAAAGGGCGAATATACCAATCGAGTCGACCCGGTTTATGAAGACAGATTCTGTGAGGAAAGCAAACCAGATACGATCTATAGCTGTCACAAGAATCTGATTGAGCCAACAATTCACATCCAACCAGCAAAATACTCGAATTGGTGGTGCACCTCTGGAGCGCATGGTCCTGATGATCCCAGGTGTCAGGCCAAGCGTTATTACAGTCCAGCCCGCAAGTACCAAGATGAAGTGATAACCATTACCAAGGAGGAGTGGAGTAGCACTTGTGGCACTTTAGAAGAGCATGCAAGGCGAGGGATTTGTAAATTGATGGAAAAAACCTGCCCTCGCGGTCCAGAAACCAGGGAAATCATTGCCTCACTAGGAGATGAGGGTAAATCGGTAGCCCGGAATATTGCTAAAGATTGTTGGCAGTATAAGTTTGAATACCGATGTTGTTATCCAGCCAAGAACAATTGCACGCCGTTGCGCAGAGCTTCTTGTGAACAGATGCAATCGACATGCATCAAGAAAATAGCCCAGTATTGTGTGGTATGGCGGCAGCAGTTTCGTTGCTTTAAAAAGGGAGGTGGTCATCGAGTAAATCAGGGAGCAAATAAAGGCCGCAAATGCAAAACCAGCCAGCAAACTTTTACAATGCCTGATGTTGCAGCACACATGAATTATAAACCTAACGCTGAAATGAATGAAGCCATGGCCAAGCTTTCGGTGTTTCAAGAAATCCAGGACGATTTACGGGCAAACGGAGATGGCAATATGCCGCAGATCTTTAAAGGCAGTAAGCGAGTCTGTCGCAGAGCCTGTGCTGGGTTTAGTGATTGTTGTAAGAAAGGCAAAGGTTGGGGGCATTCAATCGGACTTGCCGGATGTAATGGGGAAGAGCAGGACTTAGCTCAGCGGCGCGGTAAAGGATTGTGCGTACAGGTAGGCACTTTTAAGGACAAGAAAGTAGCCGGGGTTACGCTGCGTAAGAAGACCAGTTTTTGTTGTTTTCCGTCAAAGCTATCGCGAATCATTCATCAGCAAGGACGCCCGCAGCTTGGCAGAGGCTGGGGCGCTGCTAAAACTCCTGATTGTGGCGGATTTAGTGTGGATGAACTGTCGCATTTGGACTTTTCTCGGTTGGATTTGCGTGAGATTTACGCTGATATCGTAGCCCGGATGCAGCAGCCAACGGTTTCAACGGTCAAACGCAACTTGGGTGATCAAGTACAACAAATGACCTCGGCCTGGAAACAACCACAAAAGGAGGCCTATTGATGCTTAGTTTCCTTGTAAAAAATGCTGTAATGACTAGAGGCTCCGTACGTGCTGTTATTTTTTTTGCTGTGTTGGGCGCTAGCTCAAGCCAAGCTGGTTATTTAAATCGCAAAGCTGAAGGCTGGCATTGGTATGAAGATAGGCGGCAAGCAAACCCTGCAAAACCGCCCGAGTCACCTAAGGAAAAAATCCCACAAACCGCAACAGAAATAATCGAAGCTTTAAAAAGCGAAGCCCAAAGACGGTTGCACCAAGCCTTGGTTACCCCAACTACTGCCAATGTCAAAGCTTATATGCAGATACAAAACGCTATCATGCAGCGCTCCGAGATATTTTCAAAGCGCTGGATGCAGGTGGTGTACTCCAGCCCAGCTTTAGATTACACCGTGAAACACCCGATCAATCAGGCTGCACGACACGTTTACTTAGATCAAGCCAAGCAGCAGATGACAGATAAAATCCGTCAGTTGTCGCAAACTTATGGTTTGTTTTTCTTCTTCAAGGCGGAATGTCCCTATTGTCACAAGTTTGCCCCGATTGTAAAGCGATTTGCCCAAAAATATGGCTGGCAAGTACTGGCGATTGGTTTAGATGGCTGCACTTTGCCTGAATTTCCTGAAGCCCTACCCGACAATGGAGCCGCAGCCAGGTTGAATATAGAAGTCTTGCCAACCCTTTTGGCAGTTAATCCTGAAACAGGTCAGGTACTGCCATTAAGCTTTGGGATGAGCACTGAAGACAGCATAGAAGACCGGGTGCGGGTTTTGCTGCAAGCAGGAGAAGAGTAAAGGAGACAGCCATGCAACAATTAAATCAACGATTGCGTCAACAATTGCGCCAACAATTGCGCCAACAATTTATTGGGCCGGCAGCATGCAGGGTTTTAAAAATGGGACTGATGCTATCAGTGACGCTGACCATAACAGCAGCAGCCCCAGTTCATAGTAAAGGGGTCAGCAACAATCTCAAGGGATTTTTTAACTCACTTGGAACATCCAGCAACACCAGTAGACCAGGTGCTTACAAGGATCAATCGGCAGGGTTTTATACCGGCGGCAGTTTGTTTGCCCGTAATACTGTGCATACGGCCCAATTGGCTTCGATGAGATTGCCTGATTATCGGGCTGGTTGTGGCGGTATTGATATGCACTTTGGGGCGTTTTCGTTTATCAGTAGTAAGGAATTGGTCAAGGCACTGCGCACGTTAGGATCGAATATGGCCAGCTATGCTTTATTGCTAGCACTTGAAACCATGTCGCCTCAGGTTAAAAACATCATCACCGAGCTGAATGATTTAGCCCAGAAAATCAATCAATCCAACATTAACTCCTGTGAACTTGCTGCCACCACTTTAGGAGCCCTGTGGCCACAATCTGAAGTAGGTAATCGTCAGCTGTGTACGATGATCGGTTCCGATAGTAGATATGGGGGTTTTTCTGATTATGCCGCAGCACGTCAGGGGTGTGGAGCTGGCGGCAAACGCGACAGTGTGTTAAATGCCGGTCAAAATGATCCGCGCTTTGCCAAGATGCTAGGCAGTGAGTTTAATCTGGCTTGGAATGCCATTCAGGAGAATGCCTTTTTAAGCCAGGACAGCAAGTTGGCAGAATTCTTTATGTCAATTTCAGGCACCATTATTTCTACCAGGCACCAAGATGGCAGCTATCAGCTTCGAACCCATCCTTCGCTTGCCAACAGGGATAGCTTTCTCAATGCATTGCTGTATGGCGGAAAAGTTAAAGTTATTAGATGCGCAAATAGCAAGGACAACAAGTGTTTGCAGGTTGTTGACGCTGAAATTACGATTACAGCAGAAACTTGTTTTGTCAGTCGGGTTAAATCATTTCTACAATCAATTCAAAATAAGATTTATCAAGACGCGGCCTTAAGTAAATCAGAAAAAGACTTTTTGAATTCAACGCGCCTGCCTTTTTACAAGATCATTAATGTTGCAACCGCCTACCGTCGGGGCAGTTCCCCGGTAGATTTAATCGATTATAGCGAGTTGGGGGCAATTGATATTTTGTTTCAGTATTTGTCTGAAATTTTAGATCTGATCAACGAAAGTGCCGCGCACATTAGAGCAATTCAGGTTGACGATACCCAGATTCGCAAATTTCAAAAGGAGCTAAACGTTGCCCGGCAACGGGTGGTGCAAAAACGTATGGGAAGCTTTAAGCAAGTTGAACAGATTATCTCGATTACCAAAAAAACCGAGCTGCTGGAAAAGATGTTGGCTGCAAAATTAAGCACCATGTCTGAAATCGGAATATGAAGAGGTATAGCAAATGCAATACACGATAATCAGCTATGGCGCCGGAGAAATGTTGGAGATTGTTTTCAACGCCATTACCACTTTGATCAACAGCAAAAGCGGTAGCCTTTACACGCCGCTTGTGCGGATAGGCTTGATGATCGGGTTGGTGTGGGCGACAATGTCGTTGATTTTGGGCAATTCAGCTAAGTTTTTCACTCAGTGGATGATTCCGTTTTTTTTGCTGCTTACCTTGTTTTTTGCTCCAACTTGCAAGCTGCATATTAAAGATCCCACCACTGGTTTGCCTCCTTATACAGTCGACCATGTGCCCTGGGGCTTAGGGGCCTTTGCTGGCACCATTAGTCAAATCAGTAATACGGTGACCCAGAAGTTGGAATCGGTGTTTTCCCTGCCCAATGACCTGAAATATCACAAGACTGGCGCGGTATTAGCCTCTAACTTAATTGCTGAATCCAGACAGTTTCAAATCACTAATGTGGATTTGCAAGAAACCATGCGTGAGTTTATCAACCAATGTGTGGTTTATGATGCCTTACTGGGCAATAAGTACACCATGCATGATTTACAAAATTCAGATGATATTTGGGGATTGGTAACGGCAAACCCCTCACCAGCCCGCTCGTTTTTATTTAAGGAGCCAGGAGTTGGAGGAGTGGCTGCAATTTGTACTTGCAAAGAAGGAGTGGCTCGATTGCGCAAATATCTAAAAGTAGAAACCCAGTCAGCGTTTCAGATATTTGGCAACAAGATTTTTGGGGTTGAGCAACATAAAAGCAAAGGCAAAGGTCTGCTCAATCCTTCCAGGCAGCTGCAACAATATCTGCCGGTTTCCTACAACTACATGACCGGTATGGCCAAGAGTGCCGATGCAGTGATGCGGCAGCAAATGATGATTCACTCAGTGATTGACGGTATTGAGAGTAAATCAACGGCGCTTGGCAATGCGGCAAACTTTGCGGTTAAGCGTGCTTATTTGCAGCAACGGGCCAATCAAGAGACTTTAGCAGGTGTTGCCGCTAAAAAGCTGATTGCCATGAAGAATGTAATGGAGGCACTTATTTATGTGGCTTTTATCTTGGTACTACCATTGTCCATGTTACCCATGGGCTGGAAATTTGTCGGACGTTGGCTGTGTTTATTGCTGTGGGTGCAGATGTGGCCGCCTTTGTATGCGGCATTGAACTTCATTATGAATGTCGCCATCCAGTCGAAAGGCATCGGTGCGATTACCACCGGAAATGGGTCAGGGATTACCATTGCCAATTCTGTTGGCTTTGCCAACCTACATGCGGACATGGCAGCACAAGCTGGCTTTATGAGTCTTTCTGTTGGTGCGTTAGCTTATGCATTAGTTCGAGGTGGGGCTGCAAGTTTTGTGCATTTAGCTGGGCATTTAGGGGCGCCAGCAACGGCTGCTGCGGCCCGGGCTTCAGAGGATTTGCTTTCTGGCAATTACAGCTTTGGTAATGTATCGCATGGTGTAATGCAAGCCAACAATCAGACCTTTGGTCAGCAGATGTTATCTCCTAGCTATAACTCTGGGGCCTTTATGCAAACTGATGGGGTTGTTAGCAGATCCACCAGCGCTGAAGGCGGGCATGTGGTAACGATTGCCAATTCCGGGCTGCGCAGTGCTGTGAACTATTCAAAATCCCTGAGTGATAGTTTGACAACTCAGGCAACCCATGCCACGCAGTTGGGAGAGAGTCAATTACGAGCTTCAACAAAGGCTAAAGCTCAGGCCTATCGAACCGCCTATGATCTAAGTAAGTATCAAGGCAAGATGCAATCTTCAGGCGATTCGCATAGCCAAGCGCAATCTGGCACCAAAGCTCATTCCTATAATACGATCAGCAATGCCGTCAATAAACTTGTCACAGATCATGGAATTTCTAAAGAAAAATCCATGGATTTGCTGTTTAACGCCTCTGCTTCTGTTGGCGCCAGTCTTGGCTTTGAGGTTTTTGGCACTGGCAGTAAGGCCCAAGCTTCTGTTGGCGTTAGTGGCAATAGAGGCTACAGATCAGGCGATCGTAAATTATATTCAGAAGCTTTAGAGATGGCTAAACAGGCAAATTTCCAAAAAGCCCTGAGTGATACAGTAAACTATGCCAAAGATAATAAATATGCTGATTTATCCGACCAGGGCATGAAATATGTCAAATCCACCAATGCTGCTTTGGATAAGTCTAAACAGTTGCGTGAAGAATCGAGTCTCAACTTGCAAAAATCTGAGTCCTACTCGAAAATGGCCGCACGCGTTAAACAGCATTCAGGCAGTATTAACTCTAACTTGAATCAAGAATATTTCAACTGGCTGCAACGGCAATCCCTGGCAAATTCAACAGGTCCCATGGGTGTGCACGAGGCTGAAACGATCTTGCACTCCAGGCCAGATGTTGACCACAGTTATCAAACCAGATTTTTGGATGAAAAAATGCAGCAGATGCAATCTGCCATTGCCAAAGGAGGTAATTTCGTGAATTCCGAGCAACAGGTTGAAGAGCTGTTTAAGCAAAAAAGTCAGTGCATCCAGCAATTGGACCAAGAGGTTAGCCAAGGGGTGGAACAAGGGGTGGAACAAGGGTCAAATAAACCTTACGCCGACAAAGTCAAAGCAAAAGCAAGCAGCCAAGGATTTGGGGGTGATTTTAAAGTCTCAACAGCAACAAAAGAACTGGTAGACACAAAGGTCAGTGCGATTGAGTCTGAAGTTGCACAATATGCAGGTAATTTAACTGCAACTCAGCAAGCAGAGCGGCAAAAATTTGACCAAAAAAGGGATAGTACAGATTTCACGCTTGGATTTGCTGCGTCAGAGCCAATGAAGACTCCATCGATCTTGGAGTCTACCAATAATATAGGTCATGCAGCGTTGCCTTCAAGCCCTCAGGTAGAGCTGCAAAGTAATAACGAAGATTTCCTAAAACTAAAATCAGCAACAAACAGCACTATGAAAAATGAAATATCGCAAGTGCATGATAAAATAGACGCCATCCAGGACCAGATGCTGCACGAGAAAAAATCAACAAAAATGAAACAACGGGGAAAATAGTAAAAAACATTAAAAGGATCATCAAAGTAAGGGCATAATTAAATGGCAGCAACAAGTAACTTCACCCGAGGCGGTCAGATCTCAATGCATCGTTTGCGGATGTTTCAGCAGATCTCGATGACAGCGCTGATGATAGCCTTAGTGGTTGGGTTGACTTTCTTCTGCGCTAAAAGCGCAGTGAGCATTAACAGTTACGACTGGTATTTGTTAAAAGAATACCTGTGGGCAGATTTAACTGTTTCTATGAGTCCCCGTAATAGAGGCAGAGTTATCCAAGATTTTGAATATGCAAATGGCTACAGAGTTAAGGCACGCTCCCTGGATATCGTCAACAACCCGCATATTAAAAAACGTGTCTCCCAGGTTCAAGCCACTTTGTATCAGACGATGCTATTAAGCAGTCTTTTAAGCTTGATTGTTTTGTTGATAGCAATTGTGTACTTTGTATTCAGAGGCAGGGTGCAGTTTAAAAATAAGCTCAAGCGTGGTGGGGCCATGGTTTCTGTAAAGCAACTGGCAGCCCTCCTAAAAAGCAGTGATTCGGCGTCTTGCCTTTGTCTTGATGATCTACCCCTGGTAAAAGATAAAGAAACCTCACATTTGCTCATAATGGGCAGCACTGGCTCAGGCAAAAGTAATTGTCTATATTCGTTATTGCCACAAATTCGCAAATTAGGTCAAAAAGCTGTTGTGGTCGATCTCACCGGGGATTTAGTAGCACGCTATTATCGAAAAGATCAAGACTTGATTCTCAATCCCTTTGATGAGCGATCTCTAGCCTGGCACCCTTGGGCAGAATGTAAAATAGCATCAGATTACGATAGTATGGCCGATGCCTTTATTGGCAGTAATCCCAATGCCTATGATCCATTTTGGGAGATGGCAAGCAAGACAGTGTTTGCCTCTGCCTTAAAGTGTTTGGCCAATAAACCATCAACCTCAGGGCTTTTTGAGAAATTAGCCACAGTTCCGCTTGTAGAACTTGCATCATTCTTAGAAGGGACCAAGGCCGCTGCCTTAACCGACTCCAAGGGAGAAAAAACCACTCTATCAATTCGTGCCTCTCTGGTGGCACGAGTTAGCGTACTTGAATATTTAAAAGACACGCAAGAGTCGTTTTCAATCAAACAGTGGATTCAAAAAGAACAAAATGATCAATGGTTGTTTTTAACCGCTATGCCGCCACAACGAGAATCCCTAAGACCGCTGCTGTCAACCTGGATGGATACAGCAATTCAAGGCTTAATGGCCATGCCGCCCGATTACCAGCGCAGGGTTTGGTTTGTAATCGATGAGTTGCCGGCCTTGCAAAAACTACCCTCTCTCGGCAAAGCTCTAGCAGAACTGCGCAAATACGGTGGCTGCATCCTGGCTGGCATCCAAGATATTCCGCAAATTAAAGACATTTACGGTAATAACGGGGCGCAAACCATTTTGAACCAGTGCAATACCAAGGTATTTTTTCGTTCAACTGACCCTGAGACTTGTCGGTATATCTCCCAAGCCCTGGGGGAAAGAGAACAAATTGAAACTTCTGAAAATCTTTCCTATGGCGCTAACACCACCCGAGATGGGGTATCTCTTAGTGAAACAAAACGGGTTGAATCTATTGTCCTGCCAACTGAGGTATCGCAATTGCAAGATTTGCAGTGTTATATCAAATTGCCGGGAGATCTGCCGATCACCCAACTACAGATGACGTTTAAAAAAGCAGAGAAGGAAGCAGAAGAGGAAGCAGGGAAGAAAGTAGAGGAGGAGGAGAAGAAAGTAGAGGAGAAAGCAGACAAAAAAACAGAGCAGGAAGAAGGTCTCAAGGAAGAAAAAACAAGGAATTAAGCAGCGATTAGACTGTCGGGCCTTGATGATCAATGCCGGGTAGGCGTGTCGTTTGGATCATAAGCCTCTATAAGCTCAAGTTCACAATCATACTCTTGCAGTACTTGCTGCATATCGTATTTGGATTGCAAATTGAGCCAAAACTGTGGCGTATTACCAAAGAATTTTGCCAGACGAAGCGCAGTGTTTACAGATATCGACCGCTTTTCATTCACAATATCGTTAATCCGGATAGGTGGCACCCGCAAACTCTTGGCCAATGCATAAGCAGTCAAACCCATTGGCACAAGAAATTCTTCCCTTAAAATCTCACCGGGGTGTATCTTCCATGGTTGTCTTTCAATCATTTTCTTTCCTCCATTATAAGTGATAATCATTAAGTGATAATCATTCAATGATAATCCACAATTTCTACTTCAAACGCATCCTGGCCTTGCCAGACAAAACAAATACGCCATTGCTTATTGATGCGTATACTCCACTGGCCTTTTCTATTACCACATAAAGGCTCGAGATTATTAGCAGGCGGACATCTAAGATCGCCAACTTCACAAGCGCTATCGATCATTAACAATTTTCTAAGCGCCACTCCTAAAATTGTATTGGGAACCCTTCTGGAACGCCCAGATTCCCATAACTTTTCTGTTTCTCGGCACTTAAAGCTCTTGATCATGGTTTTATAGTAACGTGTTTCGTTAATAATGTCAAGCGTTAATTACGTAGTCTGAAGTTTCATGCGAAGCTTTTCAGGATTTTTCTTTCGTTATGCACAACTCTCGATGCATATGAATTTTTATCTGTGATGGTAAAATTATGAGATACCTCAGTTATTATTTTTTCTATCGATTTTTCAATGAACTCTTCATGAAAGCTTAAACAAGCACTTTAACAGTGTGTTATTGATTCTACTCTGCATCTGGCTTGCATATTGATCTTTACAAGTTTATGATCCCCTTCGTTAGGAGCCATTGAGGCTCAAAAATCAACAAAGAAGAGGATAAATCATGATCTCAACCAACAAACGATTTTTTAACACAATTTTTTTCTTGGCAACGATCTGTTTTGTTTTCTTGGGAAATGCTGGTCATGGATCAATGCAGCAAGAAGATTTAGGCACCCAGCCCCCAGGTATCCGGACAACGCAAACTAATGTACAAGCACTTTTGGCACCAAGCGCGAGAGGTTTTTCGGTGCCACAAGGGGATGTCATCCAGCACCTACAAAGTTTTGCTTTAGACCCATCACTTGCCCAGGAACTCTGGCAAACCAGCCAAATTGCTTTTACCAGTCAATCAGCGCTTGATCCCTTTCGTTTGGCCAGTAATGAACCTTTCTTTATAGCCCGGGGTATTTGGCAAGCGCGTCAGCAGGAAAGCCTGCAACCAGAAGGTTCCCCTCTTTCCTGGCGCATGTTGCTGTCTTGTACTTTGAGCAACCATCTGAAGCTCTCCAAGCTGACCATCGATGCCAAGAACTGGCAACGTTTGAGTATCCTGGCCCAAAGCAATCCCTATTTTTGTGAGCTGAATTGCTTTCAAGTTGCAATTGACCAAGATGCCTTGTCTGCTATTGCGCAAATTGGCCAGCTGCAAGAACTTGTGCTTGAAGAAGCTGGAGTTACGAATGCGATGTTATCGGTTCTTGTCTCGCATCCTTCTTTAAGCAAACTCTTGCTTTGGAAAAACAAGATTAGTTACACCGGTGTGAAAGATCTTGCACAAAACCATAATTTAAAGGAGCTGGGACTTTACAAAAATCCCATAGGAGATGAGGCAGCACAACTCCTGGCCCAACATCCCGCCCTTGAGATTTTAGACCTACGTGAATGTGGCATTGGTGATCCAGGAGCCATAGCTTTAAGCAACAACAAAATTCTCAAATCCCTACGCCTGCGTTATAACAACATTACCGATCAGGGTGCCCAAGCCTTTGTTGCCAACCATCACCTGACACATCTCGAGGTATCCCGCAATCACGTTTCTGAAGAGCTGGTGTATAACTTAGAGAACTTAATGCCCAGTAATGGTTACCTGCAACTTTACAATGGATTGGGCAGCAAACACGCCCGGACCCTTGGAAAGTTTCCGCAAAAAGATCGCATCCGTATTTTATCAATTGACGGGGGTGGCATTCGCGGTCTATTGCCGGCTCTTGTTTTAAAACATATTGCAGATCAGCTAAATAGTAGATTCTATCAACCCTCAAAGCCGGGATTTCATTTCGCGCAGCACCTAGACATGATGGCTGGCACCTCCACCGGGGGACTAATTAGTTTAGCTCTTGCAGCCCCTGGAGAAAGGGGGCAACCAAAATTTATTCCAGATACGCTTGTTGATCTGTACCAAAATAGAGGTTCAGACATCTTTCCAGCCACCTGGTCGTTAATTCGGCGCTTGGCAAAATCACAATATGACCCCAGCACCTTGGAAAAAGAATTGCAGGCGTATTTTGCTGATCTCAAACTGAGTTCTTGCCTGTGTCATACCTTGATCACAGCTTTTGATTTGGAGCGTAATGTACCGCACTTGTTTGATAGCAAACAAGCCTGTAGAGACGAAAGGCAGAACTTTGCAATTTGCGGGGCAGCTCGAGCCACTTCTGCGGCACCGACTTATTTTCCTGCGGCTCGCATTCAAAACCAGTTAGGGGAAGATTATACCTTAGTTGATGGCGGTATTTATGCTAACAATCCCACCTTACTAGCTCTCAAACTTGCCAAACAACTTTATCCACAAGCAAAACAATATCAGGTAATTTCTTTAGGCACAGGGGCTTGTATAAATAGAGGTGCATACAGCAACCTTAGTGATGCGGGGTTAATTGGTTGGGGCACGAACATTGCCGGGACTTTGATGAGCAATATGTTGCATTATACCGAAACCTTGCTTGAGCAGGAAATCAAAGCTGATCCGCGCATTTGCTACACTCGTATCCAGCCGCAGCTCACAGAGTCAGAAACAGCTATGGATAACGTAAAATCGAGCAACATTAAAAATCTGACCCTTGCAGCTGAGGCCACCATTGCCAAGCATCAATCAGAGTTGGCGGCTATTATTGCTGACTTTGCGCAAGATTATGAAAGGAGCGTGCAGTACGGTTAACGCAGGCGTGTACTAACCCGGTAATTTAGAAGCTAGGGCAAAATCCGCTGACCACACATGACGGATAGAGGCCACGTTATCAAACAAAGGAAACAGTCTATGAATATTTTAAAGCGTATTTTTAATCAATCATTTTGTTGTTGGCTAGTTCTGATCAGCTTTTCCTGGTCGCAGATTGCTGTTTATGCAACCAGCATAATGCCGCAAGATCCACGTAAACGAACTGCTGTGATTTTTGCTCAGCAAGACAATGGTACAGATGAATTGTTGGGACGGATGCTGCATCCATTGGATCGTCAAAGCTTGTCTCGAGCTTCTCAAGTCAGTTGGCGCTGGCACGATATTGTGGAAGATGTGCGCAAAGATCAGCTGTGTGATGGCAAACGCCAACTGTATTCACTCATCTTAGAGGTCACAGACGCTCAAGCCAATGAAGTACAACGGGCTAGGGAGCAATTAAGCCAGTTTCTACAACACAAAAATACCGGACAAAATCCCGACAAAGCTTTCGTTAAGCGTCTACAAAAGATTCTCACAATGCTGCGTCAGCCTGAAGATTTGATCATAAACTTAAGAAACCAACGTGAAAGCCTTATTGCCAATTCATCTTCACAGCACTCAGCTTTGGCACGTCTAAGGCAGGTAATAGAGACGCTTGATGCTTTAATCAGTGAAAAAACCGATCTTGCTGATGTATTAGAGGGTGTCTCACAGCATTATCATGGATATCTCCAAGCATTTGATACCCCAGGTCTTGCTTGTGATCAGCATATCAAGTCAAAAGCTATTTTAACCGGAGAGCATTTTTTAAACACGCTTTCTCCAAGAGATCAGCCTGCTAATAGCTCTCTGTTTGGTGTGCCCATTCGGTCTTATCGCATCTCACAATCAATGGCCTTGAATCTGTTGTCCCAAGATCAACATGGTTTATGCATCAAGAAAAACCAAGAAGGTAGTCATCCGGTGAGCTTTTTCCCCAGCAGCCAACAAGAAAATTTAGGAGTGCATTTTAAAGCCAATATGGGCACCTCTGATTTACCTGTGGGGCAAGAATCAGCCATCTATTGGTTTTCTAAGGTTTTGTTTGGCAGGGGTATGGCGCCTTCAGCATTGGTAACTCTAAATAACGTCAATATTCTCTCTCCTGCCAAAGGTTCACCGCTGCATA
This sequence comes from Pseudomonadota bacterium, assembly GCA_039714795.1. Taxonomy (NCBI): domain Bacteria; kingdom Pseudomonadati; phylum Pseudomonadota; species Pseudomonadota bacterium. The sequence goes on from JBDLIP010000009.1 coordinate 24,890, forward strand.
GCCAATACATCATGGCTCGAAGCAATGGGCAAACCTCGTCTCAGTTTTTTGCTGAGCACTTTGGCGCAGAACAATACTTCACCGAACCAGATCCCACCCATGTGCTGCAAGCCAGTTATCATATCGCAGGACCTGGATTGCATGATTTTATCGATGCAGCAGATAAAAATCTAACTCTGTATCAGCAACTGGATGCGCGTAATTTCAGTGAGCAATTCTTGATCAGTCTATTGACCAATCCAGAAGATGGTAAACCAGATAACTTTAGAGTGCAAAAAGATTCCAAAGGTCGTCAGCACATTACAGGCATTGATAATGACATGGCCCTCATTGCTCCTGTGGTTTCCTGTGCAAAATATCAAGGAGCCACAAAATTAGCTTGGCATAAAATTGGAGTTAAAAACATACTCTACTGTCTACCAGCGATGAACACTGTGGTTGCCCCTGAAGTTATTGCCAGACTGAAAACTCTGCATCCAGAGCAATTCGTTCTGCAATGGCTGCAACAGCTCTTGCACGACCACCAAGGATATCACAATCTCACCCAACAGGGGTATACCAATAGTCAAGGTGAATTTGGGGCAAACGTCCAACCCTACCTCATTCAAGATCTATACCAACATAGCCTTAAACTGCCAGTAAAGATTCCACCTCAGATTGTCCAACAATTAAGCCAAACTTTACGCAAAGTCCAATTATCACTGGAAGATAACCGGGCCCTCACCCATTGGCAGCTTTTTTATAAAGTTCAATCCCTGGCAGCCAGGTTCTATCGAGCCATGATTAATTCACACCAAGATGAATCAGTGCACGAGACCTACAAATACATTCATGCACAAAATCATCACGACGCGCGCTATGAAGAAAAGTATTTAGAAGAGGTGCTAAATCTTGAAGAACAACTTCCAGGTAAAACCACTGTTGCTGAAGCCCTAGCACAAGTGACCGCAAGGCCCAGTGAACAGGATAGTTTCATTGCTGTAAACTCTGCTTACAAACAAATCTTAAAAAACGTTAACGCACTGCAAACCTCCAGATATTATTTAACTCTGGCTGTTGACTATCTACAAAATCAGCAAGCCCTAACAATAGCCCCTAAACATGCAAGCAACAGCTCCAATGATTCAACAATCTCCTTGCACGACAGTTGGTACCGAGACGGTTTGCTCCTTCAAGCTCTGTCTTGGCATAGCCCCATAAAGGTGTTGGTTTTTTTATTAGAGCAATTACAGTTTGATGCAGGAGTGGTTGATGATCAGAAAGATTATGAAGGTTGGAACAGCTTGCGGCATGCAGTGGTCTCCCATTACCCACCAATGATCCTTGATCTCTTAAAACAACACTATCAACAACAACATCCTGGCGCGCATGCTTTATCTGCTTGGCTCAACCGGAAAGCTTTGGATCGTCGCACGGCTCTGGATATCGCCTTACAGGAAAAGAGTGATGTCTTTAACCATTTAATCCAAATCGGATGTTCGCATTGTTCTGAAACCCTAGCCTTAAAGTTTTATCAACACATTTTAGCCAAGCAAACTAGCCATTTTATCCCCGCCTTTGTCCAATTGATGCAACGCAATCAAGCCATTAGGTGGCGCATTTGTTTAGAGACTTTATTTCCGACTTTTCGAGGTAGAAAGCATCTTGGCGCAGCGGATCGAGTCATTACCACTGCAAGTTATACCCAACGTGTTCTGCCCAAAATTATTGCCCAACAGTTTTTAAAGGCAGATGGAGGGTATCTTGCCTACACCCAAAATGGTAATCATTTGGTGTGTCAGGCCAGTTTGTCCAGTCCTTTGCAAGCATTAAACAGCTCACTCAATCTCACCCATGGCGTTTATCTGAAAGTATTTCCAGAGTTGCCTGGTATAGAAGAAGCGGTGGGAATCTTAACCCGGCGTATTTTAGGATTTGGCGCTCCACATGTGGAAATGATCAAATTGCCCCAAAGCGGTACAGCAAAGATCAATACACCAATTTTGCTCTCGCATGCCATGGGGAGCAAAGAAGACACCTTAGGTAAGTTTTTAAATAGAAGGCCTGATTTTGAACAGCACCTCGATCAAGACAGCCTGTCAGGAATGATTCTGATGGCGATGCTGGCTAATCCTGAAGATGGTAAACCCGACAACTATGTTGTTGAGCCACATCCGACCAAACCAGGAAAGTATCGGGTTGTTGGAGTTGATAATGATCATGCCTTTGTACCAGCCATTGTTCGGGAAACTGCACAAAAAACGTTTTGGACCCGTCGAGTTATTCCTGTAGCCCAGGTAAAAACCATTTTGTATTGCTTTGGCCTGATGAGCAAGCCGGTTCCTACAGCAATGCGTCAGTTATTTATCAACCTACGTCCAATTGAAATTCTCACAGAATGGCTGCGAGAGCTTAAAAAAATCAATAACAATTACACTGGATTATTTGAAAAAGATAAAGATCGGCTGGCTTTGTTTGAAAACCAAGAATGTTTCTTAGGGGTTCCGTTTCAAACCGGCGCCATCAGTCATCTCTATAACAAGATGACTCAATTACGTGATATCCTAACCCAAGATCCCAGTATTACCCATATCGATGTGCTGAGTAAATTAGAGCCGCGTTTGGCTAAACGTTACCGGTTGGCTTTATTGAACAAATCTGCATCGCCTCTGGATCGTTTTAAACAAGTAGATGTTCCATTTTATCAACAGCAACAAGATGGCAGTTTTACAACTCAAACAAAAAGCGGGGATATCTTAAAATCAATGGACATTCCCTTACAAGAAAGTGTGTTTGAATCAATGCGTACTGGTAAGGGGTATGGCCCAAGTGAAGCCTTAAAAGAGCTGGAGACCATTAAGGAGCAAACAGACCAAAAAAGTCTGGAAGGTCTATTGGCTCAAATCCGAGGAGGACAGAAACTCAATATTTTTAAAACTCTAACGGTTGAATCGACCCGGGCTGAGTTTTTAAAAGCACTTAATTTTAAAAAGCTCAACCCCAGTGCTCAAGAAGCGGTGCTTGGCTATCTTCAAGGGAAAGAACTCAGAGAGGCGCATTTTAAAAACTGCTCAGTTCTAACAGATTCACATCTCCAAAGCCTGCAAAGCAACCATCTGCGCCATCTTAACCTTAAGGGATGCAATCGGATCTCAAATGCAAGCATTAAGCATTTAGCAAATGCCGCGTTAGCGCTTGAGGTCTTGAACCTCAGTCATATCGGGACTTTAAAGGAGATTGGTGATATCAGCAGGTTTTCTGATGCGGCACTTAGCTTTAATCAACTGAAAACTTTAGCCCTAAATCATTGTGTGAAACTCACGAAATTACTGATCACCGCTCCCAAACTGAAGTATCTCAATATTAGTCAGTGTGCAAGACTCAAAGATTCGATGTTAGATACCGTGATTGAGCAGAGTCCAGAATTAAAAAAACTGGATCTGAAGGGATGTTCAGGCGTATCAGAGCACGAATTTCGCAGATTATATCCGAGCCTTTTTTTACAAGGCCTCCTACCTTTATCGCAGGACGTGAGAAAAATTATTGAGGTCATAGCACAGGCCCAGGATCAATCACAAGATCAGTTGAAGCTTAATTTGTATAGAAAATTGCAAAATATAGACCCAGAGATGCTGTCATTTATTGCTAGGTTACTATCCAGTCGATTGACCAATCTTACCTCGCTTAGGCTTGGGAGTAATAATATCGGTGATACAGGGGCTAAAGCTTTAGCTTTATTGAACAATCTTACCTCGCTTGATCTTTATGGTAATAAAATCGGGGATACAGGGGCTAAAGCTTTAGCTTTATTGAACAATCTTACCTCGCTTGATCTTCGGAGTAATAAAATCGGGGATACAGGGGCTAAAGCTTTAACTTTATTGACCAATCTTACCTCGCTTAATCTTTGGAGTAATGAAATCGGTGATGAAGGGGCTAAAGCTTTAACTTTATTGACCAATCTTACCTCGCTTAATCTTTGGAGTAATGAAATCGGTTATGAAGGGGCTAAAGCTTTAACTTTATTGACCAATCTTACCTCGCTTGAACTTTGGGGTAATAAAATCGGTGATGAAGGGGCTAAAGCTTTAACTTTATTGACCAATCTTACCTCGCTTGATCTTAGGTATAATGAAATCGGTGATGCAGGGGCTAAAGCTTTAAGTTTATTGACCAATCTTACCTCGCTTGAACTTTATGGTAATGAAATCGGTGATGCAGGGGCTAAAGCTTTAGCTTTATTGACCAATCTTACCTCGCTTGATCTTCAGAGTAATAACATCGGTGATGCAGGGGCTAAAGCTTTAACTTTATTGACCAATCTTACCTTGCTTGGTCTTCAGAGTAATAACATCGGTTATGAAGGGGCTAAAGCTTTAACTTTATTGACTAATCTTACCTGGCTTTATCTTGGGTATAATGAAATCGGCGATGCAGGGGCTAAAGCTTTAACTTTATTGACCAATCTTACCTCGCTTAATATTGGGCGTAATAAAATCGGGGATGAAGGGGCTAAAGCTTTAACTTTATTGACCAATCTTACCTCGCTTGGTCTTCGGTGGAATAAAATCGGTGATCCGGTAAAAGCCCGGTTAAGGGGCGAAATCACTTGTAAAAACTTACAGTTGTAGATTTCGCCTACTGCCGTCAACTCTATCTGGCTGGATATTGATGGAGAGGGAGCGTCGGACATGTTTTAACGCCGACCTTAAAGGCAAGCCCCAGCTTCCGCAAAAGTGTCTCTGCGGGGATTAAAGGATAAAGATCATGACCAACTCTTTACCTTTCTGTAATGACACATTTTTGCCATATTGTCAAATTAATCTTTAAAATTGCGGTGACTGGGTACAGCGCAGACGGTGACGGCAAGAAACTGCTACACTTTTTTGCATTAAGCATGAGACCGCTCACACCTGCGCTGTATACGCAGAACATTAACTATCCCCGCTACCTTTCTAAAGAGAGTTCTCTTTCGACCTCATGTGCAACTTTTTCATAAACTTGTGGGTGATTGTGCTTTAACGCCTCTACATTACGTGGGTCGCTTTCCAGTTTAGCCATGACTTCTCTGCGTTGTTTGTGGCTCAGATCAAATGTATCCCAATCACCTTCTTCCCGGCTTGCAGCAATCCTTTGTTCCAACAGCTCTATAGATCTTGCAATTTCTGCAACCTTATCTCGTGCTACCCTAGCTTGTGGCGCCTCATCTTGTGATTTAATATCTGTGGTATTAGGGGACATTTGCGATGCCGTTGATGAAATTTCCGGCTGAACACCTGCTATTTTTTTCTGAAGGGTTTGAGATGATGGCAGATCAACAGCGCTGGTATATTCTGCAACCTTACTCTTACCTTCTTTCAGTAGTACATCGTTAAAATCTTGCCCTTTTTGCTCGGGCTGAATAATCTGAACCGCGAAGCCCTTTTCTTCTAAGGTTGCCGCTGCCTTTTGAATGGTTTTGGCCGTTGCAGATTCAAGTCCATCATTATCAGCACATAGGATAATTTCCCGCTCGTCTCCTTGGTAGTTGGCGATATTTCCAATACCTTGTGAGACAACGATTTTGTCTTTTACCCCTGCCTCCTTAAGCGAAAGCGCGGTTTCGACTCCTTCTGCTATCCAAACTCGCTCTTTATCTTGACTCTCCTGATTTTGGCTCTGTTGCACAACGACAAAGGAGCCAGTGCCGATTCCATACTTAAGCTTGTTTAATTTTTTCCCGTCCCTGCCTACAGCTCTTTGAGCTTGAGGATTTAGGCTTGTTACCTGGATAGAGAGTATCTCGCCATCAAAGTTGCGTCCAACAGCCGCCATACAATCATACTTGGTGGTTTGCTGCTTGCCTTTATAAACAAAAGCTGTACCCTTAGGGATAAAGCGTAGATCATCTGGCAGAGTACCTTGAATGCCTCTGGTCTCACGCAGGTAAGTTTCTGCAATGCTGCCTTGGATGGGTTTAGATTGCCGGTAAAGCCCTGCTACTGCTTCAAGCTTTGCCTGGCGCTCTTTCTCCTCTGCTATTGCCGCAGTCTCCTTTTGCGCTTCCTGTTTTTGGGTGTTTTGCAGCAATTCGGGCATAGCATTTTTATCATAACGCTCTTCGTGGTAACTCTCTTCGTGGTAACTCTCTTTGTTGTGGCTTTCTTTGTTATGACTCTCTGGTGCAATCCCATAAAACTCAGCCACATATTTCAACTGGTCTTTGAATTCAGTAATTCCTTGTTCCCGGCCAACAAGTGCAAATAGATTGCCTCCTTCTCCGGTTTCAAAATCCTGCCATTTTCCCGCACGTCGCCCCTGTAGGGTTAAAACAAAAGAACCCTTCCTGCCATAACGCACTTCCTTGGCAGAGCTGGCTGATTTATTAGGACTAATGCCCAACAGGTGCGTTGCCAACTTCTCTGCATCTCTTTGGCAAATATTCTTGACAGTATCTAAATCATAACGCGCAAAATTTGCTGCATCTGTGTAACTGGAGCGGGCATTGAAACTACTTGCTGCATTGGGAATACTACCAGAACTTTTAGCAAACCCCTTGTCGAACCCTGGATCAATCCTTGGGTCAATCCCATTGCTAACCCCTTTGCCGGCTTTTGCAAACTCCACAGAGATTTTACTCTGGGACATGGTTTGATAGGTAAGCGAGTCTCCTTTATAAGCATCATAATTCAGATGATCTTGGATTTTCTTCACGAAAGGAGTGCTATCAAGTTTAGCCTCTTGCGAGATTTGATATTTCTTCAAGATCTCACGAATTCTATGGGCCCGATCAAACGCAATAATCCGCTCCAGATGAGAACTAGAGCTTAAACGAACTCCTACACTGAAGAATGCATGCTGCATTAACCCGTGCGCGCAGGTATTGCGCTGCACCCTTGCTGCATCCAAATCTTCTCGTAGTTCATGTTGCGCCACCGATTCATTCCTGATTTCTTGCTGCTGCTTTTTGTTTAAAACTAGCTCTGCCAATTGGCGCCTTAAATCATTTCTCTGGAAATCACCGTCCTTGCAATCATCAATGCCTTCCTTGTCAAATTTCCCATCCTTAACCGTAATATCTTGGTCGGCAAATGAACGCTGCAAACTAGCATGCAACCTGGCATCAGCTGCCTGCAAACAAGAAAATTGTTGTTGCAGCAGGCTATCAGCTGGCTCAGATAAAACTTGCCGGTCTCCAGCAACAAACCACTGCTCTA
>JBDLIP010000010.1 GCA_039714795.1 Pseudomonadota bacterium
ACTTGCAAGCATAATCGCAGATAAGCCTCGGATACCCAATTGTCATTCAACACGGATCTGAATGGACGATCTACCCTGACATTTGGAGAAGATACTGATTTTTGCTATGTGCGATCATATCCATAAGCCATTGACTTTTGACAAAGCCAACACTACGTAATCCACATAACAAAATACTTTGGCATTGGTAAATAGGAGTTTTCTTATGAAATTAAAATTTTTAACGAACAGTCTAATCATCGGTTTAATCGCTTGTAATCTTGCGCACGCAAGTATCACAAATGAAAATGTACCGGATGAGCCTAACATTCTCAGCTTTAATAGCCTTAATAGCGTTAATCCAACACTATTTAAAATTGGCACAAAATTACGAAAGTTGGTCAAACAGTCAATAAAGGGAGAAGAAATTACAAATTGGGACCGTTTTAAAGCTTTATCCCCTGACGAGGCAGCAGCTACCTTTAAGCCCCTTGTAACTTCTATATATCATTTCGAATCTCTCCCTGCGGAAGAAAGAAAAAAATATGGAAACCTGTTCGACAAACTCGCGAGTAATGAGAAAATCCTAGAATGCGATCGCATTAACCTGAGTGTACAAAGCGCACAGAGTACATTTGGACTATTCTTTACTATCCCTTTTGAGAATGAAGATTATTTTCTTCCCCGGAAAGAAGAAATCTTGAACTTATTTTTCAGTGACCAAGTTTTTTCTGGAACAGAACAACTAAAACTGACCTCACAAGAAGGATTGGACCAATTCTTTAAAACATTTTTCAGTGGTCAATTTTTTGGCGATTCTGAAAAGGGCGCAATCAAGATTATTGATAGTCAAGGTTGGCGTTGGCTGCGTGAAAAGTGTGGATACACTGATGGGCACTTAATTAGTATGATTATGCACAATTCACCAGGAAGAGAAGGAACATTGGAAAAAGCAAAAATTCGTTGGAACCCCATTGTGCAATTGCAACAACCTGACTTCGTTCGTAAAGCATTTATGGCTACCAAGAATGCTATTCTACAGAATATAGAGGCAGAGGAGGTAGCCTATGATTTTTATCTGCGATGTTTTGCTGAAGGAAGAAACTTAAAAATAAATCACCCTAATACTAAAAAATCTTTTGATGAATTTATGGATGATCTGTTTAGCTATAAAAATTTTGGTATTCCAGAGAATCCAGAAGATAAAAGAGAGCATTTTCAGACACTCAGCAACATCAGTTTTTTATCTCCAAAGTTGATTCGAGCTATTTTTGATGCCTCGCAAAAAATTATGCAGCTTTCTCAACCCGGAGACATGTTGGTTTGTTTTGGAAACTCACCTTATTACGTAGGTCGTGCACTACACCATCTTGTCTCTGATAATTCACACGATCCAAACTATCGAAACATTGTGATTTTTCCATTTTCAGGAACGCCAAACAAAATGCGCGCAGGTAGCCTACCAACCATGAAAAATATCGTTACTCTAGAGCGTTTAGAGCACCTAAGAAATCGAATGCAAGCAACTGGATTGAGCTCTGACAACTCCGATTTACTGAATCATAATACTTTTTTCATTGATGTTGTTGGCTCAGGAGGAGGACCCGCTTATGTCATCGAAGAGATAGTTCGTGATTGTAAGGCAAATAAGAGATCACTTCCCAACATCAGCCTTGTCACAATGAATCAAATTGACATTAGTGATGAAGACGATACCCGCAATGCAATGATTGCAAAGCATCAATCTGATGAGCAGGGACATAATACCTTGTATTTTCCAAGTGTCCAAAATCCTCATTTTGCTATTGACGCCTACGAAGCTTATATTGAAGGGCATAGCCTTCTCGATAACTTAACCTACAATGAGATGAGAGTTTTACCAGAATATAATGCATGCTACTGGCATCCAAATTATGATGGTTTACTGAAAGATGATTATTTCGATAGAGAAAATTTTCCTTATCATATTCAAATGATGTTCGACTATTTTGATTTTCATGTTGCAAATTTGATAGAGCAATAAAATTTAACGTAAGATAAGGAATCTTATGTCCTGATAACTTATAACTCCAAGCCCTTACAAGGGGCTTGGGGGATCGGCAACCCTTGTTTATCAGTGCCTCATTTTTTTGTTACTCAACCCGACACGCATTTCGAGCATACACCCCTGCTAAGTTCTTGTGACTCACCCATTTGACAATCTGCCGGAAAGGGTGATCAGTCACAATTGAATACGGCCGATCGACAAAAGTGAGAGTTGAATTGGTATTCAATTGCTCATCCAAACTCAGTTTATCTCCCTTGATCCGAGACCCACCTTTGAGAAAAGCACCATTGCCAGTTGGACCGTAACTAACAAGAACCGCCACCACAAAGTCGTCCTCTCGCTCTTTGTTGTCCCCAGTGCCTTGAGAAAATATAGATTCACCCAACTCATTTTTTACAAGCAAACGGTTGCTACCGACTCCACCTTTACGGGAACAATAATAGTCCTCCTGATCATCAAATCCAAAATCTTCATTACGAACTTCTTTATCAATTGCGTAGGTAAAATAGCGTCCAAAACCATCTTTAACAATCGATTCGGGAAGACCCAGCGTTCGAAAAGGCACAATCCCTATCAATTTATTTGCAGGCACTGTGCACATTAAACGCGCACTTCCAAATGTCTTAGCCGGCGCAGCGGGATCTGCTGGACAGGGAATTTGTTTTGCAGAGAGTAGATAAGAAGCCAAGCTATATAAAATCACCTCTTGATGATTTCGGGTGACTTGAAATTGCTTATGCTGACGATATTTCATAAAAGTTGGCACCGCATAACCAACCATAATACCAATGATAGTAAGCGCAATGGCTACTTCGATTAAAGAAAAGCCAGACCTATTGTTTTCTTGAATCATGACTTAAAACTCAAAATACATGATACATGCCCTGCCGGTATACTGTAGGTTGTAGAACCCTTTGACGATACATTCTGATTTAGCACCTTTGCCGGTAAAACTACGCACTCGGCCACTTGTTGGCATTCCCGTATCCACCTGCTGATCAAGGCTCAATGCTTGGGCGGGTGTTAACAATGCACCATCGCCATGACCATTTAACGCTTCTCCCAACAAATACCAATGCCCAGGCATATCACTTTCTGGATGGTAGACCACTGTGTAACCACCTCCCAAGCGAGAAGCCGGTGCGGTGATTCCAAACCCAATGCTATCGCTATTTTCGCTACCTGAAAAACTAATGAGCTGGGCTTTGGAAAGGTGCATCCAGTACTGTTGCGCTTCGGTTCCAGCTTGCAAACCCGCTCCCTCAATGATTCCGTTACCGCTTCCATTTCTTAAGGATGAATGAATATACTCTTTGGCATGTTGAAAATCACCCGGTAGACCCCCAAAACGATCGATAAAAATCCCAGTCGCTAGGCGAAATTCATTGAGTTGTGAAAGAACTGATTTTAACCGAGCACTCTCAATCAGCTGTTGCCCTTTTAAAACACCTCCTATAATGAGGCCAATCACCACAAGCACGATGGCTAGTTCAACTAAACTAAAGCCAGCATTTAGCTGGGTCGCAAGACAACGCGCTTTTTTTGGCATCCCAATTTATTCCTAAAATTAACATTTCAGGAATAACCCTAACCCACATTTTGCAAAATAGGTGATGAATATTCAGGCACCATAGCCTGCAGCAAATGCATGGTTTGGCGTTTTTGGTGTTTGCGGGCGTATTTTTCTAACTCGTCAAGGGCATGACTTATATCCTGCCGCTGGATCGTGGAATGTGCAACGTGAATCAACGAACAAAAGGTTTCTTGCTTTTGCTCCGTTGGATAAAACAGTTCTTCAAAAAGCTTTTCACCAGCACGACTGCCAACATACTTCAATTCAATATCCTGATCTGGCCGCAACCCAGCTAACCGAATAAGATGCCGGGCGACGTCTTCAACATACAAAGGTGCTCCCATATCCAAAACATAAATCTCTCCCTTTTGCTGTTGCGGATTCATCCCCAAAGTCGCTGCTTGTAGGACTAACTCCACTGCTTCTGCAATGGTCATAAAATAACGCTGCATCTTTGGATCAGTAATGGTAATGGGGCCGCCTTTTTCAATCTGACTTTGAAATAGGGGAACAACAGAACCAGTGGATCCCAAAACATTACCAAACCGTACCGTCACGAAGCGTGTTGCCTGAGTGGCTACATCCAGACTCTGACAATAACGTTCTGCCAGACGCTTGGTTGCCCCCATGATACTAGAAGGGTTAATGGCTTTATCCGTTGAAATCATCACCATAGCTTTGACCTGATTCTCTCGGCACGCCTCAGCCACACATTTTGTGCCAACGACATTGGTAATTACTGCTTCAACGGGGTTCTCTTCAACAATGGGCACATGTTTAAGAGCGGCGGCATGAAACACGAGGTCCGGTTTAAGATTGGAAAAGAGCTCTTGAATACGCGCGCGATCAGAAACATCGGCTAAAATCATATTATTAGAGATTTTTGCAAATTCTTGGCTCACTTCCTGATGAATACGATAAAGTGCGTATTCTGAATTATCTAGCAGCAAAATCTGGCTTGGATTAAAACTGCATATTTGCCGCACCAGTTCTGATCCTATGGATCCACCTGCACCGGTTACCAAAATTTTGCTCCCCTGAATCAACTCTTGCACCCCTTGTTGCTCAAGAGAAATTTGTGGGCGCCTTAACAGATCTTCAAGAGCAACAGGATTCAAAGACGCTGGACTCATCTGCTCAACAGCCCATTCAACAAGCTTTGGCAAACGTTTAACTGGCAGCTGATATGGCTGGCAATATTCAAAGATCTGCCTTAAAGTAGCACCGCCCCCTTGAAGATCACCCACCACGACAATATCCGGCGAGAGATTGCTCTCCTGCAAGTACTCAAGCACTTTTTCCAGGTTGGTTACAGTACCTCGAATATCAACCCCATGAATCTGACGTCCAATACGCGAGGTTCCTTCCTCAACAATACCTACAATATCAAATGGATTGGCAGGATTGTTAAGGGTTGCCCGGATAAATTTTTCCGTGTGATCACTAATCCCAATAAGGAGGATTCTTTTTGAATCCACGGATTCTTTTGGATACGAATGTGCTTCTTGAAAATCACAAATCATCCGATAGGCAAAACGCGCACCACCTAAAAAACCAATTGTGAGAAACCATGCAATCACTGCTATTGAGCGAGGCAACGCTTGGTGAGCAGACAGCAGAAACCACAAAAATCCGTAGCAAATCACCGCAATACTAACTGCACGTACAATAACCCAAAGTTCGCGCGTGGAGACATAACGCCAAACCACTCGATCTAAACGCACCCACCAATAAGTTCCCGCACAAATAACGCCAAAAACAACCATGTGTTTGGCAATATAGTAAGGAGCATACTTATTGATATCTAAACCCACTCGCAACAGCAGCGCCAACGGGACAGACAGACTTGAGACAGTCACATCATAAATCAAGGCAAATGTAGATCGGTTGACATAATCTACCTTACTTTGCAAGACTGCAATCATTTTTTGCATAAAGGGAATTACTGAAAATCTCATCATTTCTCCTGAGCGTTTTGATACCAACGCACTGTATTTTGTAACCCTTGCGTAAGAGAAAATGGGGGAGTCCACCCAAGTAAACCTCGAATTTGGTCGTCATTCACTTGCAATGATCCGGAAAATTTCTCCCAGACAATTGAGCGACCCATTAATCGAAACACTGTTTTTAATACAGTAGCAGGAAGAGGAAACAGGCCAGTAAAGCGCCCTAAACACTGACGCATGCCTTTCACCAAATCTACTGTCATCGTATCCATGCCATCTTTCACTAAAAATACTTTGTTTGCTGCATTGGGATGGTGTGCACATAGACAGAGTGCATCAACCAAATTCTGTAAATAAATTAGACTACGTTGATTCCGAATACAAGAAAAAGGCAACGGAACGAAAGTATCACACAGCTTAAGCAATGACAAAAAATTTCCCTTTACCCCTTCGCCATAGACCAAAGGTGGTCGTATAATCACTGTTTCAACATCTACGCTCTCAAGCGCTTGCTCAGCCATCCATTTAGACTGACCATAGGCATCTTCTGGACAAGGTGTATCTTGCTCACAAAAAGCCTGATTTTGGGTTTGTTCTCCATTGACCTTAATCGAACTAACATACACAAAACGCTTGACCCCAGCTTTTTCAGCTGCTTGCGCGAGTCGTCTTGTAGGTACAACATTAAAAGCACACATGATATCAAGCTGCTGAGAATGCTGATCCAGCTTTCCCAATCGCACTTGATGCGCCAAGCCTGCTAAATGAAACACAACTTCAACATCTGCGAGCCGATCTTCCCATTCAACGAACTCTCTAATATCATTAATACAAAACGGTTGGGTCTGATCAGGTGCCCTGCGGGCATCGCGCACCACAGCATGCACTTGAACACCTTGCTTAACCAGAGACTCACACAAAGCACGGCCCACAAATCCTGAAGCTCCCGTCACCAAAGCGGTTTTCATGTTTGCCCCATTGCAAGCAAAATCTCCCAAGATTCTGGATCAATCGGCATCACAGACAAGCGTGACTGACGTACCAACGCCAATTGTTGCATCCTTGGGTCTTGCTTAATTGCTGCCAAGGACACAGGGTGGGGCAATGTTTGCTTGGCCTTAACATCAACCATTACAAATCGACCACTGGGATCAGATGGATCTGGGTAAGCTGTACGCACAATTTCAACCAAACCCACAATCTGCCTTTCCTTGCCAGAGTGATAGAAAAAAGCCTGATCTCCAACCACCATTGCCTTGAGATTCTTAGCAGCTTGAAAACTGCGTACCCCATCCCACTCAGCAACACCGTCTCGCACTTGATCATTCCATGACCAGGTTTCCGGTTCTGATTTTAATAACCAGTAGCTCATCCTATTTCTCCCCCTAAACTGCTGATTGCAAATGCAACTCTTCAAGAACAAATGCCACGTCACTTCCCTTGCGGACAATTTTGTCCACGGCTTCCATAACGGGCAATTGCACCCCTAATTTTTTGGCCAACTTGGCAACAGCTATAGCCGTGGGAGCTCCTTCGACCACTGTGTCAAGTTCTGCCATCAACTTGGATGCGGGTACTCCTTGCCCGATTTTTACACCAAATGCTCGATTTCGCGACGTCTCACTGGTACAAGTCAGACAAATATCACCAATACCAGAAAATCCCATCAGTGTTTCTGGTCTACCCCCTTTGGCTACAGCCACCTGCACCATTTCAGCCAAACCTTTGGTAAGCACAACCATCGGTGTATTAAAGCCCATATTGCGCCCATAGATAATTCCAACAGCAATGGCCAGAACATTTTTGAGAGCCCCGCCAATTTGCGTACCAATGACATCATCACTGGTTTCAATCTGAAACGAATCACTTTGAAAAGAACGCGCCAGCCAGGCGCTTGTTGTTAGAGATTCACTTGCCAGAGTTGCAGCAGCAGGCAACCCTCGGGCTACTTCATCAGCAAAACTTGGACCTGACAAAATAGCAACCGGCCGCCCCGGTAAAATTTCATCCAAAATTTCACTCATGAACAGACCCGTGTCCACTTCAATGCCTTTAGAAGCAACCATAAGATAAGCATCCCGTGACGCATGTTTGGCCATTTCTGTAGCGACAGAACGAATAAATTGCGCCGGTACTGCCAACACAATAATGTCAGCCTTACAAGCTTCAGACAAATCAGTCGTGGCAGTAATCATCGAATCCAGCTTGATTCCTGGAAGGAAGTTCTGGTTTTCGCCATGTTCGGCAATTTGCTGGACAACATCTTGTTCTCGGGCCCATAATGTCGGTTGTGCCCCTGCGCGTGCCACTATGGTTGCAACTGCGGTTCCCCAAGAACCAGCACCAATAATACTGACTGTCGACATTTGAGTTAATCTCCTTCACAATTCTTCTAATGGCCAACGGGGCCTTGGAGCAAAATCAAGCGAATCCACCTGAGATTTTTGCAACTTTTCAATCCCAGCCCAGGCAATCATGGCCCCATTGTCGGTACATAATGCAACAGGCGGAGCATAAAAGGCAACCTGATGCTGCCTCACCACTGCTTGCAAGCGTCCGCGCAGATATTGATTGGCTGCCACACCACCTGCTACAACTAGCTTATCCACTTGTGGGGCATTGTCACGACACCATTGCAGCGCATTCTCCGTACGGTTCAATAAGATATCTCCTACAGCCGCTTGAAAAGAGGCACAAACATCGGCAATTTTTTGCTCTGAAAGAGGTTTGATTGCCTCAATCGTTTGCCGAACAGCCGTTTTAAGTCCTGAAAAAGAAAAGGCAAAAGGAGACGCCTGGCGCCCTGCCTTTCTGACAACTAACGGGCGCGGAAAAGCAAAGGCATCTGGATTACCTTTTGTTGCATATTTCTCGATTGCTGGTCCGCCAGGATAAGGAAATCCCAGCAGACGTGCCGTTTTGTCAAATGCTTCCCCCACAGCATCATCCATGGTAGTACCCAATAAACGAAAACGATCTGATTCTTCTACCACCAACAATTGACAATGCCCACCAGAAACCAAAAGCAACAAATAAGGAAATGCCACATCATCGGTTAAACGCACGGTCAGCGCATGTCCCGCCAAGTGATTCACCACCAAAAAAGGCAGATCATGCACAACAGCAATGGACTTGGCCATCATTACACCAACCATAACCCCTCCAATCAACCCCGGACCGCCGGTGACAGCAATCCCATTGAGATCGGAAAAACCAACCCCTGCTTCATGCATGGCTTGTCGAATCAATCCGTCAAGGTAATCAAGGTGCGCGCGTGAGGCAACTTCCGGCACCACACCACCATAGCTTGCATGCTCTTTCAGTTGGGAATGCATAAGATTGGCTTTGATCTCACGTTGATCCGTTACAATCGCAACAGCTGTTTCATCACAACTGGTTTCAATTCCAAGTATTTGCATGATAATTATCAAACATGGTTACACGTAAAAGTGCAAGGAAAATCGGGTCGTTTAATGGTTTTGTTCGGCAGGGCAAGCAAATTATGGTTCTGTTGCATCTGTTGAGGGTACTCGTGAGATTTCTAAAAACGAGATTCTCCCAGACACACTACGCCATCAAAGCCATGAAATTGTGAAATTTAGCTTATCCACACGTTTTTCAAAAGAGCCAAAACAAAATTAAAGGTGTGCCCCTTGTTGCAAGCCTGCTCTCCCCATTCTACTCTTCTACCCCCACCCTTGCCCTCACCCGCTTACCGGAAACAATTTTAGCAATCACCATGGCAAAGCCACCATTACCCATCACGTTTGAACTCGTTAACACTGGGTCAAACATCATATACAACATGGTGATGAGAGACAGCATTTCCCCTGAAAAACCCAAGTGTTGCTCTAGAATGGGCAGCATTACCAAGATTCCACCACCGGGAACGGCAGCGACTGCAAATTTGGCTAGCACAAAAAAGCCCGCAAAAACAATGTACTCGGAGGCACTTGGCAGAGTGCCGCCAAACGATAACAAAATAGCCAATGCCATGATTGGAATGCCAATACAATCACCCACCAGGTGGATATTAGTGGTAATGGGCACCACACCACGAGCCAGGCTTTTGTTATCGCAATTTTGTTCACTTCCCAAAATTGTTAGCGGCATGGCTGCCGCACTAGACATCGAACTAAAGCCGGCCAAAGCTGCCGGCAGCATATTGCGAAGGCTTGCCCCCCATTTTTTTAGATGAAAATTACTAGCAAATCCATACGTCAAAACAAGGTAGACAACCAAAAACACCGAAATCATCAAAAAAATTGAGAGATAATTTTTGCAGATCAGCGCCAGCAATTGGTCATGTTGTAATTTCAACAAGAAGCCGACCAGAAAAATGGGAATAACAGGAATAAATACCTTGTTCAGTACGGCAATAGAGAATCGCTGTGACGCCTGCGCCAAATTTCTGCCCGGTTTCCAAGCAACAAATGAGAAAGCCAACCCAAGCACAAGTCCTGCTCCAAGAGCGGCCTCATTGGGGATCAATTTTGGCAATGCCAGCTGCCACAAAGGCTGCAACTCCACAGCAGATGTTTGCACATTAGGAATGATGGCAAGATTGTTAAATACCAAGGACCCTAAAAAGCCAGAAAGACAAGTCGAGGTAAAATTGGAAAGACAGATCATCGAAAACAGCAAAATAACAAACGACAGAGCACCTTGTTTTAGATCTGACAAGCTACTGACCACAAATGAAAAGATAATCGCTGGCAGCACGAATAATAAAATATCTTTCATGGCTAGGCTCAGGGAATATAGAAAAGCCTTGATGTTTTCAGGAACCAGGTCCCCGAGGGTAAGGCAGAATATCACTTCAGCAAGTAAAATCAGGGGTAGTTTTACTTTGGCAATTTGAGACCACATCGAGTTTAAAACCTTTTGTTTTCGAACACCTCTTGATCTGAGGTTGTTCTATCTGTTCATAAATAAGGATACGAGTGGAGAAATGCAAACACAAGAGAAACTGCCTTAAGCGCTGATGAAACAACGATGTAGATCTGGAGTGGTACGCAAAGAAATGTTACCGCTATAGAGTTTATCGGGTTCACAACCTGTTTCTCGACAATGTTCTAAATAAGTCTCTACTGAAAGTTTGAGACTTTCCTCAAGTTCCGTAACAGATGCCCCCTCAAACGTAATTAGATCTCTCATATTCACAACATGACCACTTCAGAAAAGAATCTCCCAAAAAGCGCATATGCACTCGTTGCAAGATGCATAGACAACCGCTCTGCATGCGTTCATAATTAATCAAACGTAAATATAAACTCTATCAAAAACCATGCTTGATGCTAAACTACGCCCCTGGGTTGATCCGCCACTTAATGTTGGCGCTCGGCTTTTATCCAAAACAAACATCACTCCCAATGCCTTGACCCTGATGGGATTTTTCTTTGGCATGCTCGGGATCCTCTGCATTGCGCTTGAAAACTATCTTGCAGGCCTCAGCTTTATCCTCCTCAATCGGCTCTTCGATGGGCTCGATGGCAGCCTGGCGCGCCTTAAAACTATGAGTGATTTTGGCGGTTACCTGGACATCGTGTGCGATTTTTTAATCTACGCAGGGGTGGCTTGTGCCTTTGCCATTGTAAACCCTAAAAATGCCCCCTGGATTGCTTTTTTAATTTTCAGCTATACAGGGGCGATGACATCTTTCTTGGCTTATGCCATTATGGCAGCTAAACAAGGTAAACAGAGCGAAGAACGCGGCAAAAAATCGCTTTACTATTTGGGAGGGCTTTGTGAGGGAACTGAGACTATTCTTGTAATGATATTGATGTGCTTGTTACCAAATTATATCCCAGTAATTGCTTTTATTTATGGAATTATGTGTTTGATCACTTGTTTGGGACGCAGCTATGAGGCGTGGAAAGATTTTAACTAACACAAATATTATAAATTAACAAAATATTAATAATTTAAATATAGAATAATAGTGTAGAGATATATTCTATTGACACAAAATATTTAAATTAAAGGAGAAGCATTATGAAAAAAGAATTTATTACATATATGGTTTTATTTGTTGGCCTTGTGTTTTTGACGTCAGAAGTTCAAGCGGTAAGCCAGGTTATTTCTGGAAGCAAACGCGAGATTGCAGTGATGGTCTTCAACGGAACCTGTGATGAAAAAGCAAAAGGGGCTGATAAATTTAAAGGTGGTTTAAGCGGCATCACAGCTAAGAGCTCAGTTTTCGATATAATGGCTCAATTTAAAGAAGCTGTTGTTGAAGGTTTTCAAGAAGAAGATTGCCCAGAACCTACAGACTATAAATTGCCTCCTGGCAAGAGTATAAGGGTTACGCCGGGACAATGGATTATTGCCTTTAAAACCGGTGGTAACCCAACACCTGCTAAATGCACTATGGAGGGGGGAAAGGATATTAAATTAGTTACAAGAAAGAAACTAGGTATTGACTTAGGTTTGAAATGTGTAAAACAATAGACTTAATTAGTCTAGGGGGGCTACTTGCCCCCCTTTTTCTTGCGCTTAAACCTCCTATACACCACAGGCAAAATTGCCAGCACAGCCAACCCAATCAATGCCAACCACACTTGAGTGGTGAAAATATTGGCAACCTCAAACGTTTCTCCGGCGTCAAACACGCTGCCAATTCCTGCGCCAACAGTTGCGTAGACAAAACTACCTGGGATAATGCCAATCAGCGTTGCGCCCACATAAGTGCGCGTTGTAACGCCTAAAAATGCTGGCACCAGGTTGACCACGAAAAAAGGAAACAAAGGAATCAAACGCAGTACCAGCAAATAATGAAAGCCATCCTCTTGGAATCCTTTGCGCATCTTGTTTATCCAAGGTCCAGCGTAGGTGCGCAGTGATTCTCCCAGTGCGGTTTTGGCAATCAAAAATAGGATGGTTGCTCCAATGGTGGCAGCGATGACGACATAGATGGTGCCAAATAGGCTGCCAAACAGAAAACCACCGGTAATGGTCATCACGGCGCCTCCGGGAACCGAAAAGGCAACCACAAGGATATACAACAACATATAGATCAAAGGAGCCAAAATAACATACCGGCCAACAAAACCTAGCAAGGCTTGACGATGGTGTTTCAACATTTCAAAAGTCAAATACTGCTCAAGTTCGAACAAAAAAAACATCCCCAAACCCACCAGCAATACCAACAGCGGACCAAACCGGTGCAAGAATTTCTTAATTGACTTTTCTGGCATTTAATTTCCTATTTCGTCGTAGTTAAAATACTTGATCCGGGATAGGGTCCAATTATTTTTTTTAATTTTAATAAAAAATTGGATCCCGGATCGTAAATCTTTGCCCCTCAAATCTTTCAGACTTAAGTTGCAAAGCCAACGTCCGGGATGACGGGCGTTGTTTATCTGACATCTGACCTCTGACCTCTGACCTCTGATTTCTGATTTCTGTCATCTGAAATGCATCAAAAAACGCACAACCCTTCGCATCTTCTCCCCAAACAACACAGGCGTGTAGAAACTCCCTGCCACTCGTTTGCTGATTTCTGACACCGTCGGATAGGCCACAATGCTCTTGGCAATCGCCTTGATATTCAACTTTTCAGTGATTGCCAAACTCCAGGGAAGTAAAAGCTCTCCAGCATGCGGGCTTACAATAGTTGCCCCTAAAACTTTTCCTCTTCGGGTGCAAATCACTTTGATCAATCCTGCATCGGCCGCGCGTTCCGCCTGGACCCTATCATTTTCCATTATATTCCACCGCAAGATACGCAAATGACTGTTACGGAGCCTCGCACGGGCCTGGCTTTCCGTTAATCCAACTTGGGCGATTTCAGGATCTGTATAGGTCACCCAAGGGACCGCAGAGCTTTTTGCCTTTGCCCGCGGGAATCCAAAAATCATATTACGCACCACAACGCTGGCATGAAAGCTGGCCATATGCGTGAACAAGTGTTGACCGATTACATCACCCACGGCATAAATTTTTCGGTTGCTGGTGCGCAAATTCTCATTCACTTGAATTCCTTTTTCACTATAGACCACCCCCGCGACTTCCAGACGCAAACTGTCGACGTTTGACTGTCTTCCTGTTGCAACCAATAGATGCGAGCCTTGAATATTAATGGACTCGGCTCCCTTACGGATTGCCACAATGATGTTTCCTTGTTCATCTTTGCGCACATTTAGAGTTTCAGAGTGCTCGTATACTTTGACTCCTTCGGAAACAAGCTTATGCCGGATAACATCGACAGCCTCCCCATCGTCCCGGGGCATAAGCCGTGAGCGCTGAATAACAGTTACTTTTGAACCAAGCCGACAATGCGCCTGAGCCATTTCAACACCAATTGGTCCTCCACCAATAATAATCAGGTGTTTTAGGTGCGCTTGGACATCAAATATTGTTTCATTGGTGAAGAAATGCACCGCATCATCGCCGTGCAATCCGGGAATCGGCGGTATCGCTGGCGAAGATCCGGTAGCAATGACAAAGCGCCGCGCCTGGATTATCTGATTGCCTACCTTAATTAATTTGCGTGTAATAAAGTAAGCTTGCCCCTTAAAAACTCGAATACCCAGACTTTCCATCCGCTCAACCGAATCATGCGGAGCAATGGTTTTGATCACATCAAACACGTGGTCGTGCACCAAGCCATGGTCAACCTGAGCAGATTGACCCTTTAGTCCATACAGGCGCTGGCGTTCAATCATATGCACCGCTTTGGCAGAAGCTAATAAGGATTTTGAAGGCACACAGCCATAGTTCAAGCAATCGCCGCCCATCTTACCACTCTCGATCAAAACGGTAGAAGCACCCATTTGCGTAGCTGCAACAGCAACGGATAGGCCGCCAGAACCGGCTCCAATAACACAAATGTCAGTTTTAATGGTCATGAATTTCTCTACACTCCTTGCATCCTGCCATGGTACCAAGCAATGGTTGATTTTCAGTTATCAAATCGACTCCAGAGCCGCCTGCCCACTTCCTCTTGTGCGGTTACAATTACGGGCTGCCTTCCTTTCAGCAGCCAAATGGCGTGCGCGCCCCTGGCATGCAATGCCGATACATCAATTCCCAAACAAGATTCAGAGCAATCAAGCTGAAAAACTTTTGGAGAGCGGGTAAATCGCACATCGTGCCCGTTGTGTAAGTAGTGACAAACCGAGTGACTGCAACTTAAAGACTTACCTAAAACCGCTTTATCTCTTGGTATTCTTTTCACTGTCTTGAAACCCCCGTTACGCTGCCAAGAATCTTTTAAAAACGAGCTGGCTTGGCGCGTCGTCAACCACAAGCGACCATCACGTCCTCGAATACCAATCACCTTACCAGTACCTGCGATGTAGATATCTGGGGGAGGCATCATCAAAAACAAAAGAGCTGCCAGAGCAAAACCCCACGCTCCCCACCTTCGCCACGGCTGGTTCCACAAGCACAGCCACAACCCACCAAGAGAAAAAATCACTAACACCAGAACTGGCGCTGATGGCAGTAACACCACAGCATTCGGCCACTTAGCAACCCTTGTTGCAATTGTTATCAGCACGGAAATTCCTGCACCCAAACCTTTTAAGGGCAACGTAGCGCTACCAACAGCAAATCCTATTACGCTCAAAACCGCCATGGGCATGACCCAAAGCGTTGTTAGTGGAACAGCCACCAAATTGGCTAAAATCCCATACAACGGAAAACGCCCAAAGTGATAAACGCCAAACGGCGCTGTGGCCAGACTGGCAATCAGGCTGGTACCCAAAACACCGCTTACGTATAACCACATCCGCTTCAACCAGTGACTGCGGACATAAATTTGCATCCACGCCAATTGTTTTGATTCATAAACAGCAATCAGAGCAATGACTGCTGCAAAGGAAAGTTGAAAGCTGGCTCCAATTAAGACTTCGGGAAAAACCAGCAACAATATCATAGCTGCAACGGCCACGTTGTGCATCGACAGCGCGGCTCGATCTAAGATAATGGCCAGCATAATCAAACTTGTCATCAAGAATGCCCGGGTGGCTGGCACCGACTGCCCACATAGAATAAGATATCCCAGTGTTATCAAGATTGTTATCGCTGCGGCCCACTTCTTGATTGGATAATCTAAAGCAATTCTTGGAACCAAACACAATCCTCGACGAATACAGAAAAACACCAGACCAGCTAAAATGCTAAGATGCAAACCAGAAATTGCGAGAATATGCGCCAGGCCAGCGTCAGCAAAAGATTGGCGCAATTCATTTGAAATACCACTACGATCTCCAGTAATAAGCGCAGCTGCAATAACGCCCGCTTCCCCTGGTACAGATTTTCGGATTTTGAGCGTCAGTTTCTGGCGCCAACGTGCCATTGTGATCACCCAACCGGACCGTTCCCATTTGACTTTTGGAGTCGTCAAGGCAAATCCAACCGCACCCAATCCTTGAAAGTAAGCTTGCCTGCGAAAATCAAATCCTCCGGGGACTACCGGTTCTCCAGGCGGATTCAATCCAACTTTGACGGAAATGCGTTGTCCAGGCAGCAGAGGAGTTTCAGGTTGCAACTTACCCCGCAACACGAAGCGAATTTTTTCTGGCAACAACTCCTGGCTTGGCCAATAATTCCCTGGAATCCATAAATTTTTTATGGTAATGCGCTGTCCATCAGGGCGTACCTCAACTTGGCTAATATCTCCCAGTATATAACGGGAAGAAACAGGATTAGATAACATTGGTGTTTTGAGAAAATGTGCCTTTACTTGCGCAACCATAAAGCCAAGGCTGAGCAACAGCAATGCTTGAAAGAGAATACGCAACGCGTATGTCCAATGCAACGCCATACGCAGCAAGAAACTAACACCAAACATCAAAGGCCCTACCCAAATATCTGGTTCATTCTGCAAGGAAAAATAACTGGCAATCCCACACCCAACCAGTACGGGCGCCCAAAGAAACCAACGATCCCTTTCAGCAGCAAAAGTTTCGGTTAAAAAATTTAAGGTAGCGTGAAATGTCTTAATTTCCATGGTAAGATGACTCCAAGTTTTTTTACAGAAGGATAACTTCATGGGAATTGTCACACGGTTTGCTCCCTCACCAACAGGTTTCTTACACATCGGCTCTGCACGTACTGCACTCTTCAATTGGCTGTATGCACAACACCACAATGGGATATTCCTAGTACGCATAGAAGACACAGATAGGGTCCGATCCACCCAGGAAGCCATTGATGCCATTGACGTCAGCCTATCTTGGCTGGGAATAAAAAGTGATCAACCCACTTATTTCCAATCACAACACGCAGAGCGCCATCAACAGGTTGCTCTTGACCTGTTAGAGAAGGGCAAGGCTTACAAGTGCTATTGCACCGCAGAAGAGCTACAAGCAAGGCGCGCAGAAGCCAAAGCACAAAAACGCCCCCCTGGTTATGATGGTCGTTGCCGTGATGCAGGCGATCAGGATCGCCCATTTGTTGTCCGATTCAAGTCACCCCGTGAAGGAGAAACCGTGGTCAAGGATCTGGTCCAGGGTGAAGTCAAAGTGGGCAATAAACAACTTGATGACATGATACTACTGCGTTCAGATAACAGCCCAACCTACATGCTTTCTGTGGTGGTGGATGACCATGATATGGGAGTTACCCACGTCCTGCGCGGGGATGATCATTTGACCAATACATTCAGGCAGTTTCAGCTTTATCAAGCCGTGGGCTGGACTGCACCAGAATTTGGACACATCCCCTTGATTCATGGCAGCGATGGCGCCAAGCTTTCCAAACGACACGGAGCGTTAGGCGTTGAAGCTTACCGAGATATGGGATTATTACCTGAAGCGCTGTGCAATTATCTGTTGCGCTTGGGCTGGGCCCATGGTGATGATGAGATAATTACGCGCACACAAGCCATTGAATGGTTTGATTTAAGCGGAATTGGTAAATCAGCGGCACGATTTGACATGGATAAACTTTTATACCTCAATGGTTTGTATTTGCGTGAGTGTAAGGAAGAAAAATTACTTGAGTGTGTAAAGTCCTTCATCACCCAGGACATTGACGCTCAAGGCCTACAACGTTTAACCAAAGGCATGCCAGGATTAAAGGTACGCGCCAAAACCCTTAAAGAATTGGCGGAAAGTTCTGCTATTTATCTAGAAACAGGCCCTGTACCTATTAATGAAAAAGCGCAAAAATTACTAACGGATGAAGCAAGATCTCATATCAAGAGCTTTGTCAAAAAACTAAACGATCTAGAGCCTTGGACCGAAGAGGCACTGGATGCAGCGGCCCGGGAATATGCAGAATCCATTGATTTAAAGCTAGGTAAATTGGCCCAGCCGTTGCGCGCAGCATTAACTGGCAGTAATGTATCTCCTAGTATTTTTGAGGTGATGCAAGTTTTAGGGCGCGAAGAATCGGTTGCTAGAATAGAAGCTGCATCTCAAGCCTAAAAAATAGGTGCCCTACCTGAAAATAGGCAGGACACCAAAAGAGAAAGTGATGACTACAAAGACTTTCTCCTAGACCTTGATAAAAATCAAGCTACTGGAACATCTACCGGTACATCATCGGGGATGTGATCCATTGCTGTGCCTATATGTTCTCCAGCCTGATCCGGCATAGGATCTGGCGGCCCCTGTGGCACGTCATCTGGCATCCCCGAACCATCTCCACGGTTTTCTAGAGCATCCTCGGCCGTATCACTAGCTTGTTCAGGCAACCCGTCAAAGAGGACAAGTTCTGAAAATTCAATTGAACCCATATCTGGAGGACCCATTGGGAATCCTTCGGGCGGCCCAAAGGGAGGATCACCTTCCGGCGGCCCCTGTGGCACATCATCTGGCATCCCCGAACCATCTCCAAGGTTTTCCAGAGCTTCCCTGGCTGTATCACTAGCTTGTTCAGGCAATTCTTCAGGGCCGAGTTCTCCATCACCACCTTCGCCTTCACCTTCGCCTTCACTTTCGTCCTCTTCCTCCTCTTCTTCTTCCTCTTCTTCTTCCTCTTCATTCTCTTTCTCTTCGTCCTCATTTACTTCCTCAAATTCCTCTTCATTCTCCTCCTCAGGATCTTCTTCCTCCATCTCTATATCTGGCATATCAGGATGTTCTGGCATATGGCTTAAACCCCAATCAGGATGATCTTCCGCTGCTTCAGGAATAATTGGTGGAATATTTTCGTCAAATATATCTTTCATAATAACCTCCATTTATTTACACTGTTAAATTATAGATATATAAAAAACACACCTACATTTCTTATTAAATAATATATTAGTTTTATTTTGGTTAATTTTAAAAAAGATATTTTTTTGACAGTATAGATGTGATTTGAAACCGGAGATCAGCTTCGAAGTTTTTTCATATTCTCAGCATAATATTTTTCTCCACCTGTGAAAACAGCAGTCCCTGCAATCAAAACATTTGCTCCTGCATCAATAACCAACTTAGCTGTTTGAAAGGTAATCCCCCCATCAACAGCAAGATCAATCGAATGGGATTGTTTGTCTGCAAGAACTCGAAGCGCATGAATCTTTGACAGTTGCTCTTTGATAAAACTCTGTCCTCCAAAACCTGGGTTGACTGTCATCACCAAAATTTGATCAACCAACTCCATGACATATTGGATATCGGCAATGGACGAGGATGGGTTCAAAGCAACCCCTGCCCTTTTGCCCAAAGCTTTGATTTTTTGCAAAGATCGGTGCAGATGTGGACTTGAATCGGTGTGAATTGTAATTAGATCAGCGCCAGCTGCCGCATAATCCTCGAGATATGGATCCACTGGAGCAATCATCAAGTGGGTATCAAACGGCAATTTTGTATGTGGACGCAATGCCTTGATCACTGCTGGACCGAAGGTCAAATTAGGCACATAATGGCCATCCATAACATCTAGGTGAATAAAATCAGCACCTGCTTGCTCAATGGCTTTTATTTCACGGGCCAAATTAGCAAAATCAGCTGCTAAAATAGATGGCGCAATGCGGATCGATTGTGGCATAGTCAAACAAAACTCCCTAAGTGATCAAGTAGTGTAACAAAATTAGACACAAGATGGCACATTTTGAAAATAACCCCAAACCCAAACAGAGACTTCTCTATCTAGTAAGCGAAGACTGGTATTTTTGCTCCCATCGCCTGAAACTGGCCGCAACTGCGAAAGAAAAAGGTTATGAGGTGGCTGTTGCGACTCGAGTCAATGCGCATAGCAAGGTCATCCAACAACACGGACTCACGCTATTTCCGCTAAAACATTTCAGGCGTGCTGGCCTCAACCCTTGGCGAGAGATTTTAACCTTGATTGAAATCTGGCGCCTTTACCGTCAATTCAAACCAGATATAGTACACCACGTAGCAATAAAACCTGTTTTATATGGGTCACTTGTTGCAAGACTGTACAAAATTCCTCAAGTGGTCAATGCGCTTGCTGGTATGGGCTACCTATTTACCTCCAAGAAAACAATCCCGCGCCTTGCAAGCACGCTTTTACTGAAAGTCTTTAGGAAAATTTTCAACCAAAAGCATCACACACTTATTGTGCAAAACCAGGACGATGAAAGACTTTGGCGTGATTATGCCAAGGTCAAACCCACACGAATTGCTCTGATTCGTGGCAGTGGCGTTGATATCAAACAATTTTCTCCCTCACCTGAACCAGAAGGAATTCCCATTGTTGTCTGCGCTTCACGCATGCTAAAAGACAAAGGCATAGAGGATTTGGCACAAGCCGCTCTAATCTTAGCCCGCAAACGAATTCGCGCACGGATTCTCCTCTGTGGTCCTGCCGATGATGATAATCCTGGGTCTCTTTCCGCAACCCAGTTACGTCAATGGGAACAAAACGTTTCCCTTGAGTGGCTGGGGCCTGTTGCAGATATGAGCAAGCGATATGCTGAGTGCCATATCGCTGTGCTACCCTCATACCGGGAAGGCATGCCCAAAAGTCTTTTAGAAGCAGCAGCAGCAGGTTTGCCTATCATTACCACCAACGTACCAGGTTGTCGTGAGGTTGTTGAAAATGGCCGTAACGGGCTATTGGTTCCGGCACAACAGCCTATTGCTTTGGCCGAAGCATTGGGCATTCTCATCAATCACTCCAAACTGCGCCAAAAATTTGGACGTGCCAGCCGGAAAAAAGCGGTGAACGAATTTGCCGATTCTTTGATCATTGAGCAAACCCTTAATTTGTATGCTGAAAAACATATTGCTACTACCCAAGAAGCGATTGTTGACGCAGCCTAGCGAAAAGGCTATCTAGGAATTAAAGCTATCATTTTAAGAGGAACACAATAAACTATGTCTGTTTTACCTTTATGTACCGCACCTCATCCCTGTCTTGTGACTCCAACACAAAAAGTCACCAACATCGATAAGGAAATTCTTAAATTGTTAGACGATATGTTGGATACAATGCATGAAAATGATGGGATTGGTCTTGCTGCCAACCAAGTAGGAATCTCCAAACGACTAGCGGTGATTGACTTAGGTGATGAGCCCTCCCATACTAATCATCCTCGACCATTAAAATTGATCAATCCTCAACTGATTTGGGCAGCAAAAGAAAAGGTACCTCTAGAACAAGGCTGTCTTTCTGTTCCAGAGCACTGTTGTGAAGTCATCCGTCCTAAGGAAGTCAAGGTCAAATACACAAATGAAAAGGGCAGCGAACAAGAAATTCATGGCACAGGCTTAATGGCCCATTGCCTACAACACGAAATAGATCATTTGGAGGGAAAACTCATTATCGACTACCTATCCCAACTTAAGAAAAAAATGGCTTTGCGCAGACTATCCAAACTTCGTAAGCAATCAGAATTATCATGACAACACATATACAACCCCTGCGCATTATTTTTATGGGCACACCTGAATTTGCAGTGCCAACACTGCAAGCGCTCATCGACAGTCCACATAAGGTCGTTGCGGTGTACAGCCAACCCCCACGACCAGTTGGGCGCGGCCACAAAATTCAACCAAGTCCCGTGCATGCTCTTGCGCAAAAACATAATATTCCAGTGCAAACACCAAAGTCTCTTAGGTCCGAAGAGGCCCAGGGCGTCTTTGCCTCGTACAAAGCTGACCTAGCCGTGGTGGTCACCTACGGTCTCATTCTACCTGCTGCAATTCTTGCAAGTCCTCGCTTGGGATGCATCAATATCCACGTCTCGTTACTACCCCGATGGCGCGGTGCTGCCCCTATTCATCACGCACTCCTGGCCGGAGATACTGAAACAGGTATTACCATTATGCAAATGGATGAAGGACTCGATACTGGTCCTATGTTTAAGCAGCAGGCATTTCCCATTACACCAACGACAACTGTGCCTGAGCTTTATGAAACTCTGGCACAAGAAGGCGCACACCTGCTGGTGCAAATTTTAGCTCCCTTAAATGAGGGAAAGCTCAAGCCTATGCCCCAACCAGAAACAGGAGCCTGCTACGCTCCTAAAATTACCAAAGAGATGGGCAAGCTAGACTGGACTCTACCTGCTCAGGAATTGGAGAGAAAAATCAGAGCTCTCAATCCCTGGCCTGGAACTTGGTTTGAATGGAATTCCCAGAATATTAAAATTCGTAAAGCTCAAATTGTTCAACAGAAGGGGCAACCAGGTATAGTCCTTGACGATCAACTGACAATTGCTTGTGGTCAAGATGCTCTGCAACCCCTTGAAGTGCAGCCCCCAGGCAAAAAAGCTATGACCGTACTAGATTTCTTAAATGGACACAACGTTCCAGCTGGAACACAACTTTCTTGAACTATGGCACGTTATAAGCTGACCCTTGAGTACGATGGAACGCCTTTTGTTGGCTGGCAAGTCCAAGATAGCGGCCTATCTGTCCAAGAAGTCCTGGAGACAGCCATCAAACGACTTTGCGGGTGTTCCGTTCGCGCCCATTGTGCAGGTAGAACCGATGCCGGAGTCCACGCTACTGGCCAAGTAGCACACTGCGATTTGCCCAAAGACTATCCTGCACACCAAGTGCAAAATGCCCTCAATTATCACATGAAACCGCATCCTGTTGCTGTCACCCATGCAGAAATTGTCTCAGATGATTTTCATGCAAGGTTTTCGGCCATAGAGCGCCGTTATCTTTATCGAATTATTATCCGCACCGCCCCACTGGTGCTAGAGCGCAACCGCGCTTGGCGTATTAACCACGATCTCGATGCCAGGGCAATGCACGATGCGGCCCAAATCCTTTTAGGCCAACACGACTTTTCAACTTTTAGAGCTCAAGCGTGCCAAGCCAAATCGCCAATAAAAACCCTGGATCAACTTGATGTGACACAAATCGATAATCAAATTGAGTTTAAAGTACGTGCACGTTCTTTCCTGCATCACCAGGTCCGCAACATCGTTGGCAGCCTTAAGCTTGTTGGTGAAGGTAAATGGATCAAACAAGATTTACAAAAAGCACTTGATGCTTGTGACCGCAGGAAAGGCGGTCCCACAGTTCCCGCCAAGGGGCTGTATTTGACAGCAGTAATATATTATGATGAGTGATTCATCGACAATAGGGAAAATACCACACAATGAACCAAATCAACGTTAAGGAAGGCGCCACCTTTGGCTACGGCATTCTCATGGAGCATTGGAGGTCGATTGCACCACTTATTATCATAATGCTCCCAGCGTTTTTTGTTGTTTCCATGCTGGGACAATATCTTACAAACCCTATGGTCTCCAATGTAGCGAATAATGTATGGGTTCGTTTTCCAAGTACCCTACTTATATCACTGCTACAGTTTTGGTTGATTGCCCCATTTCATGTTTCCATTTATCGACTGGTCTTGTGCAAAGAGCCCGTGGATATGAGCTATTATCAACGTTTGTTCTGCCCTAGAGAAATCAACTACTTTTGGAAGCAGGTTATCTTTACACTAATCCTGATGAGCATAATGATCGCTTTTGGCTTTGCGATAAGCATCCCTATTCTCTTGGCAACCTTCATGGAGTCGATAATCATGGGGGTTTTTGCTGGATTTGCTGCTAGTGTATGCTTTATAGCGCTTATTGTCGTCATCTCGTTACGTTTATCTCTTGTGTTTCCAGCAATTAGCGTTGATCAAGACCTGGAGTTCTTGAGCTCATATCAAAAACTAAAGGGACATACTTGGAAGTTCTTTCTGTGCGTTACTTTGGCTGTCCTCCCCTATATTGCTCTATCGCTGCTGATGCTACCTTTGATGTTTTTTATGCTTAATTCTCTTATCGGTTTGTCCGTCATCACCCTTATTCAAACTGGCTTGGGTTTCCTCCTCAGCGTACCCATAATAGTTGTCATAGCTTATGCGTTTCAAAAAATTTCAGTAACTGAGTAACTAAAATCTACTTAATAAAGCGAATAGAAAGGGGATAATGGTACACTTTCCCTTCACTCGCCTTTATGGCCGCCACAACGATGCAAACAAATTGAAAAATCGCCACAGCTAAGAGCATTGGGATTCCGATAATGAGTATAATCAGAACAAGGGAGACAATAAAATATATTGTCACGCTGATTTGAAAATTCAATGCCTCTTTTCCATGTTCATCAACGATAGGAAATTCATCTCGCTTTATTAACCAGAGAATCAGTGGAGCAATAATATTACCAAATGGAAAGAGAAATTCTGCAAATGCTGATAAATGTGTAAGCATCGCCCAGGTCTGCTCTTGCGATGCGTTTGTCTTAGATGGTTGTTTTTTTGATTCGGCCACTTGAATCTTTCTCCCATTTTTTCCTGTCTTTCTTGATCGTATCACAACATACCGTCAAACTAAAGACTGAATCGTTCCCCTAGATAAACCCGACGTACATTTGGGTCACTAATAATGTCTTCTGGATTTCCCTTCATGATCACGTGCCCTTCATGCAGGATATATGCACGATCAACAATATCCAGCGCCTCACGCACGTTATGATCTGTCAACAAAACCCCAATCCCGCGATCCTTTAGATGCGAGACCAATTCACGGATATCATGCACCGCAATAGGATCGATTCCCGCCAGTGGTTCATCCAACATCATAAAATGGGGGTTGGATGCAAGAGATCGGGCAATTTCAACGCGCCGGCGCTCACCTCCGGACAAGGTCAAAGCGGATGCGCGCCTTAGATGTTCAATGCCAAACTCTGCCAGCAGTGCATCCAAGGTATCTTCACGTTTATCGCGTTTGCGCTCAACCATCTCGAGAGCTGCCCTAATATTATTTTCAACCGACATACCTCTAAAAATAGACGCCTCTTGCGGCAGGTAACCAATACCAAGGCGAGCTCTACGATACATCGGCAACGAAGTAATATCAAAACCATCTAGAAAAATGGTGCCCGCATCGGGGGTCACAAGGCCAGCAATGATGGAAAAGCTTGTGGTTTTTCCGGCTCCGTTGGGGCCTAGAAGACCAACTGCTTCTCCCTGTTGCACATCAATGGATACATGGCTGACAACCTTATGTCCCTTGTAAGCTTTGCATAGATCATTGGCTACCAAGCCTTTGGGCTTAGGAGAGGTGATATCTTTGTGCGTATGTTCTTGCTCTGACATGAGATCCATCATAGAGTCTATTGCTTAGGCTTTAAAGCTTTTCGGTCAATATTTTTTAAGCGCACAAAAGCCATAGGCCTTTCTGCAAGTTCACAACCCTCATCAAACGGGTCATGCCGCAGCACTTGGTGCTTGTTAAGAGACATATCCAACAAGGCAAACGGACCCTTTACTTGACCTTCTCTGCGATCAACAATCACGTCACCCCTTAAAACAGCTTGCTTTGTTGCGACATTATAGACAATCGAATCACTGGTGCTGAACTCAATGGGGGTGGAAAACACAACACCACCTTCAGCGTCCACGCCTTTGATGCGATCACGTCCACGAGCCCTTTGATACAAATGAACAGTAAGGGTCTGGCCGCATAATACATGCTGTTCTCGCTGCACAACTGGCCACCATCCATTCAAACATGCAGTACTATCTCCCACATCCAACTTATTTCCATGGCCCGTTAAAACGAGACTGTTTGTTCCAAGATCATACAGAATGCGGGTAGCAGATCCCTTCTCACCAGGGGCTCCAGTAAAGCGAATTTTGCCACGGGCATCAATTCGCCGCACCACACTTTTACCGTCCTTTTGCTTGTGCAAAAAAGCAGTCAACTCATCACAATGCATAACAAAAATTCCCTTTTGCACTCTGACGTTGTTTTTGGCTGTACATTTTTGTGTTTTGCGATCGCACTTTAAACCGCCTCGCGCGTCAATTTGCAAGGGAGCTTGTGCGGCTTGTTTGATGTGTAGTGGTGGTGGTGGTTCAGCCATACTGATGTCAATTAACCCAACTACAGAAAATATTAATAAAATACTGAAAAACAAAGCATGATGCATGTTATTTATTTCGTATACAATGTCAGGCGAGTTTGGCCCAAGAACTGTATATCATCCCCCTTGCCTGTAATTTTAAACCCTTGTGCTTCAATATTCTCTCTGGTAGGACCGATTCCTGTCACCGGCTCATGCCCCTCACCCTGATTATTGACAAAGTCAAAATCAGCAGATTGCGTGCGAAAATCGTACCCCTTACTTGTTGTAATATGCACATTACCTGAAAGGTGCAGCAGATTATCCTGCTGAGAAAAATTTCCCTTATCTGCCCAAAATTCCAACAAACTTCCATCATCCAATTCCATTTCACCGTGCGGACGATTTAATTTCCCGCTTAACTCTGCATGTTCACCATTAGCCTGAACTGCATTAACAGCTTGCACCATATATGCCCGTCCTTTGCTATTCAATGATTTCATGCGCGGCCGTTGTAATTCATTCTCTAGAACCCTTTTAGAATGAATGGTTTTTTGAATGCCAGATTTTGGTTTTTTACCAGATAGTTCTTGTACCTTTGGCCAGAACAAAACCAAAGCAAGAATTATGGTAGCCAAAACAGGAAACCCAAACTTCACAGGAGTGACCCAAAAACGCAATCTTCTTGAGCAACGCCACTCGTGGCTGCGATCAACAGGACGTGGTAGGGAATTTTTACCAACCATTGAATTTCCTGACCTAAGTTTCCCGAAGGCAATCGTGGACATGGACAAAACCCAAGACTTCGGATGCAGAGGCCACAAAAAGACCTGTTATACCATGTTGATTCATCTCAGCCAGTGCCTCAACAACCAAAGCATTAGGACGAATTGTCTTAGGTGTCGGACTCATAATTTGGGTCACGTTACGTTCGAGCAAATCTGAACCCATGTGCCGTCTCAAGTCGCCATCAGTGATTACCCCAATAAGTTTCCTGGTAGCATCTACAATGCCGACGCAACCCAAACTTTTTTCCGTAATCACCAACAAGGCCTTGCTTACAACGGTTGCCATATCAACAATAGGCAATTTATCCCCCGTGTGCATAATATCGCAAACCGTTAAAAGACGGCGACCCAAAGATCCACTGGGGTGGAATATGCCAAAATCTTGAGCTGAGAAATTCTTTCGAGTGAGCAATGCACAAGCTAAAGCATCACCAAGAGCCAACATAACAGTTGTAGATGTCGTTGGCGCTAAGCCAATTGGGCAGGCCTCTTGAAGTTCTGGCAGCTTAATAGTTATATCGGCTGATTGCGCTAGAGTGCTGTTAGCATCCCCTGCAACTGCCAGCAACGGAATCTGGTAACGCCGGGTATAGCGAATAATGTGAGACAGCTCAGCTGTCTCTCCCGAATGCGAAAAAGCAATCACTGCATCTTGACTGGTAATCATACCAAGATCACCATGATTGGCTTCAGCAGGATGCACGAAAATCGCCGGTGTTCCTGTGGATGCAAGGGTTGCTGCAATCTTGCGCGCAATATGCCCGCTCTTGCCCATCCCCGTCACAACAATACGCCCCTGGATAAGGTCCAAACAACCAACAGCTTCAACGAAGCTTTGATCTAGACTAGAGGCTGAATCCAACAAAGCCGCAGCCTCAAGCTTTAACACCCGCCTGGCTTCATCTAAATCATCGGAAATTGGAATAACTCTGGCGGCGGTAGACATGGACATCAATACTACTTTCTACTGAAGTTCTTACCCCTTGAAATAACCATAATATATGCACAAACACAAGAAAATCTACGAAGGAAGCAGGGCTGTTCAGTGAAACCAACACGGCCGTCATCCTGAAGGTGTGAACACAAAAGGTAGTTTCGAATTTGAACGGCAAATAAAATTTTGTCGTTTATC
>JBDLIP010000011.1 GCA_039714795.1 Pseudomonadota bacterium
CGCGAGAAATACTCTTAGAAATTGGGAAAAAAAATTTGCCCAAGTTAAACAAGAATTATACCTGTACTCTCTGCTCAATAATTTTATCAAACAAGAAATTGTCACTGAACAAAAAACTAAACCTTGTGGATCGTGTTCGTCACCACACCCCAAATCATAAAGTCCATTTCTTCATTAATTTGGATGGCTTCAAAATCTGGGTTTTCAGGCATGAGGAACAAATTGTTGCCTTGGTCCTTGAAAAGACGCTTGACTGTAAGTTCACCATCAATGAGAGCTATAACAATTCGGCCACTTTGGGCTGGCATGTGGCAGTCGACAACCAAAAGGTCACCTGGGTAAATGCCAGCACCAATCATTGACTCACCGGTTGCACGCACAAAGTAGGTTGCTGTTGGATTGGTAAGTAGATGCTCATTGAGATCAATGGTGTCTTCAACCTCACAGGTAGCCGGTGCTGGAAGGCCTGCGGCAACTCTTGAGCTGTAGAGGGGGATTTGTTGTTTGGAGTTTGCAACTGCTTTAAATATCTGAGTCTCCTGATTTTTATTCAAAGGCATTGGATCATTTTCATTGATCAATATTGCCAGGACTTTATCAATTTTGCTTATAGGGATTCGCATCGGTTTTGTTGGTTCGCCGTATTTTCCTGTGCCTTTTGGTCTACCTGCATTAATTCGTTTCCCTCCCCATGCCATTGCAATCTCCTTTTCATCTTTGATATTTTCCCGTATTAAACTGGATCTGAGTCAAACTGTTGGCTTCCATTTCCCTTCAGTATATCCATAATTATCGTACAGAAAACAAAAAATGAGCGCAAGAATTTTTTA
Source organism: Pseudomonadota bacterium (assembly GCA_039714795.1). NCBI lineage: Bacteria > Pseudomonadati > Pseudomonadota > Pseudomonadota bacterium. Next base: position 831 of record JBDLIP010000011.1, read on the forward strand.
TGGAGAATTTTATCGCAGACTACACCAAACTGGAGCATGATCTGAAGCTTTGGTCTTACCTCGGGCAAGCTTGTCAATTTGTGAATCATCCAGCCGGTCAGCAGCTTGAGGTGACAACAAAAGATAGTCAATACGCATACCATTGTTGTTCGCCCAAGATCCAGCTCGATAGTCCCACCAGGAATACATTTCTTGGCCTTGTGGGGAACTTGCAGGATGTATAATCCTAGTGGCATCCGTAAGCCCCAGGTTAAGAATTTTGCGAAGACAACTACGTTCGGGAAGGCTGAACAAGAGTTTGCCCGCAAGGGTTTTAGGATCATAGACATCTTCATCGTTCAGGGCGACATTGTAGTCTCCGCCAATTACAAAAGCTTCTTCGTATTGTAACAAAGTTTGTACATGCCGATAGAGGCGCTCATAAAATGCAAGTTTGTAAGCAAATTTTTCTGACCCAACCTCTTGACCATTGGGGACATACACACTGGCAACGCGCACGTCTCCCACTACGGCTTCAATGTATCGAGCTTGCTCATCCGTGCTATCTCCAGGAAGTTTGGTGATTATGTCTTCGATAGGGCGTTTTGAGAGAATAGCGACACCGTTATAGGTTTTTTGCCCAACAACTTCGATGTTGTACCCCAGATGAGAAAGCTGGCTATAGGGAAACGTATCAGCTGTTGATTTAATTTCTTGTAAGAGGACCACGTCTGGGTTAGCTGACTCAAGCCACTCTGACACTGAGGGCATACGGGCCTTTATCGAGTTGACGTTCCAGGTAGCAATTTTCATTAGGCTGCCTTTCTATGTAGCTGAGATTTCGCCCGAATAATACGCTGATAGGAATCCTCAATTCGTGATAGGGGGATTTTCTCTTGCTCAATGGCCTGTTGCACAATTTTAATAATTCGCCCAGGAAAAGTCATTGCTTTATCTTGTGTTGATTTTGCCTCATTGGGATTGCTGGCAGCGTTGTTTGAAAACAGCAAAATATCATTGCCTGCAAGAATGGCTTGAATCACAGCTTCCTCGAGATTAAATTTTTTGCTGATGGCACCCATCATGAGATCATCCGTAATGACGATACCTTGAAAACCATCTTCATTTCTCAGCCAGTTTTGGAGCATTTGTGGTGACAGACTGCTCGGGTAGCGGTTGTCAGCATTGCGGTGCACAAGGTGAGCGGTCATTACCATATCCGCGTGACCCGATTGGATCAGCTCTCGAAAGGGGGTGCGTTCCTTGTCTTGGTGCGTGTCTGTAATATCAACCATTCCAAGGTGGCTGTCTTTTTGTGCAAGACCATGGCCAGGATAATGTTTCAGGCAGGTCAAGATTCCATATTTATGATGAGCCTCGATGAATGCCTGAGCGTATTGAACAATGAGAGCAGGATTAGCAGAATAGCTTCGCGAAAGTCCGCCAATTGCAGGAGATTGAGCACTGTATAAGTCTACACCAGGTGCAAGGTTCAAATTGAATCCAGCTTCATGAAGTTCTTTTGCCATATTTTGGTAATAAAGGCGTGCTTGTGCTGGCGTGTTTTGTTGGCTGACAGTTTGTGGAGCCATAAATCCCATAAAACCCTTGCTTGGAGGCAATCTTTGTACGCGACCTCCCTCTTGATCGGCAGCGAGTAGGAGGGGTAAATCCTGAATTGCAGCCTGAAGAGCGAGCGTTAACTTTCGGATTTGTTGGGGTGATTCGATATTGTAATTAAAAAAAACGACACCACCAACATGACCTTTGGTGATTTCCTTTTTCAGGGCTATGACTTCTTGACTATTTGGCTGATCCCCATGAAAGCCAACCATAATCATTTGGCCAATTTTTTGCGAAAGAGTTGGGTTTGACATAGCTTGAGATGGAACATTATTTTGCATTAGGGTGCCTAGGACTGAAATAGCGGAAAAAATGAGGTTACGAAACATAGTTTTCCCTTTAGTATGTGAATCAATGAGTCTAAACTAACATGTCATGGTAGGGCCTATCCAGCCTTTTGCAATGTCAGTGTCACCCATTCACCCAAGGTGATTTGATCCTTCAATGTAAACCCAGTTTTTTGGTAACAATGAACGATCCGCTCGCCTTGTTCCTTAAGAATGCCGGACAACACAACGTATCCTCCAGGTTTTGTGTGCTCTAACATTTGAGGTGCTAACTCACACAGGGGATTGGCGAGAATATTAGCTGTGACTAGGTCAAATGACAAATAAGGCAATAGTTCTGCAAAGCCCTCAGACACAACAAGCTCTATATTTGAAATATTATTTTTCAATGTGTTTTCTTTAGCAACAGCAATTGCCTCAGGATCATTGTCAATTCCCATAACTGGGCAATCCCAAAGTTTAGCGCATGCAAAAGCCAAAATTCCAGATCCACATCCTAAATCTAAAACGTTACTGATTCTGACATCGGTGTTTTGTGCTAGCTTTTCCAAAGTTAACAAACACCCCTGAGTTGTTGGGTGAGATCCAGTACCAAAAGCCATCCCAGCATCAATCTCAAATGCAATTTTATTGGCAGGAAGTGCGCTCTGGATATGACTGCCATACAAATAGAAGCATCCAATTTCAATAGGGGGAAAGGATTGCAAGTTCTCCTGTACCCAATCCTTCTCTGGTGCTTCTTGGATTGTTACTGTTGGTATAGGAACATCAAGCAAAGTCGCCAGAAGAGCCACTCGCGCGTTTATATCTGTTGAGTTTGGTTTAGTCGCATGCCAAACCTGGATGCACCAGCTATTCCCCTCACTCTTTTCAAAATAGGCAACACTTGCACTGCCAACTTCTAAAAGTTCAACAAATCTAGAAATTGTTTCACGTGAAACAATGAGTTCAATTTTCCATGACATCTCGTACAGTAAACAGATTTTTCTACCTTTGTCGATTGTAATTTCAGTGATTTTTCATCAAAAAAATTGAATTGTTCAGCGACAATTTTTTTTACGATTAGTAATCACTGAAGGAGTGGTTGGACCGTTCACGTTCTCCGCAATACACAATCTCAAGACCCGGCAAACGTTTTCCCTCTAAAAACTCTAGGAAAGCTCCCCCAGCTGTGGACACGTAACTAAACTTATCAGCACATTGAGCTCGATTGATGGCAGTAACTGTCTCCCCGCCTCCAGCGACGCTAAAGAGTTCTCCAGATGCTGTTTGGCGAGCAATGGCTTTTGCAACCGAAATAGAGCCACGATCATAAGGAGGACGTTCAAGCAAACCCAAGGGGCCATTCCAAACTAAGGTTGCATTCTGGCTGACAAGCTGCGTGATTTTTTCAACTGTCTTGGGGCCAATATCAAGAATTATCTCACCTGATCTCACTTCATCCATATCTCGAACATTGTGGCCAGAAAAGGTAGTAAAATCTTCAACAACAACTGCATCCTCTGGTAGATAGATCTCGGTTTTTTGTTTTTTTGCACTCAACATAATATCCTTTGCCACATCCATCTGCGCAGGTTCACAAATTGACTTGCCAATCTCTACACCATTTGCCAGCAAAAAAGTGTGAGCAATACCGCCTCCTAAAACCAATATATCTAGCTTTTCAACCAAGCGATGTAGCACACTAATTTTAGTTGAGACTTTACTACCGCCCACAATACCCATTAGAGGTCCTTTTGGGTGCTCAAGGGCACTGATTAAGGCATGTATTTCCACAGCCAAAGCTTTTCCAGCATATACTGGAAGTAAGTGGGTGATTGCCTCGACAGATGCGTGGGCTCTGTGTGACACGGAAAAAGCATTATTAACATAGAGATCACCAAGTTCTGCGAGCCTTTGAGCAAATTCAAGATCATTGTTTTCTTCACCAGCATGAAATCGCAAATTTTCCAAAAGCAGGACTTCACCTGGCTGAAGCTTAGATACAGCTTGCTTGGCCTCCGTTCCGACACAATCTGAGCTAAAAAAAATGGGCTGGCCTAGCTTCTGTGCCAACATATCAAGCAAAACTTTTAAAGAAAAGGCAGCAGCGGGTTGCCCCTTAGGTCGCCCCAGATGCGCCATGAGAATGACTTTGGCTTGATTTTGCAGCAAATATGTAATTTCAGGAATAACTCGGTCAATACGAGTGGTATCAAGAATTTTTCCGTTATCCAACGGAACATTTAGATCAACCCGCATTAAAACGCGATGATCTTTTACAGGAAAGGAATCTAAGGTCGGAAGTGAGAACATTGATTGAATACCAATTTGTGGCGTGGTTCAAGAAGGGATATTTTGGGGTAACGCCACACGGTCCGTCATCCTGAACGCTGATTTTGAAGCTAATCTTTGAAAAAGATTGGCTTCAAAAGCTTCGCGATTCAGGATCCATTTCAAAACTCATTATTTTCTATTAAGATAAGTTTTTAGTTGGAGCCTAAGAAACGGATCCTGAATCGCAAAGCTTTTCCAATTCGCGCGACTTACAGTAGCACGTTTGGAAAATCAGCGTTCAGGATGACGGCACGCAAAGCGGATACACCCAATATATTTCTCTACTTTTCCCGATGTTGTCGTTTCTTTGACTTTGCAGCTTTACCCTTACCTGACTTTGATTTCTCCTCCAAACCAAGGGTCAAGTACAAATTGTCACTGCCTCGCCGCATCAATATCAAAATATGACTTTTCTTTGCCTTACGTGCAAGCTCTACCGCCTTAACAACATCTTCAACCCTCTTAACTTCTTTGTTGTTCACCGCAACCAAAAGGTCACCTTCGTTAAGTCCTCTTTCGGCGGCCTCACTATAGCTCTCAACTCCAACGATCAAGACACCTTGCATGTCCCGACCCAAGTTGAATTTTGCCCTATCAGCGTCTGTTAAATTCTTCAGACCAAGTCCTAACACCTTTTCTGCACTCTCATCCAATATTTTTTTAGTCTCAGACGAGATCCAGCCTTTTTCTTCAGCTTTTTCAAATTCACCCACAACAACTTTGAGGGTCATTTGCTTTCCATCACGCCACACGATGACGGGTACTTGCTTATTGATGGGTGATTCTCCAACAATGCGAGGTAAGTTACGTGATTCTTTGACTAGAACGTTGTTGAAACTCAAAATAATATCTCCGGTCCTAAGCCCTGATTTTGCAGCTGGTCCATCCTTGTTCACACTACCAACAAGAGCTCCCTCCGGCTTTTTTAAGCCAAAACTTTCAGCCATCTTTTTGTCAACTTTTTGAATTTGTACCCCCAACCAGCCTCTGCGGGTTCGACCATATTGCTTTAATTGCTCAATAACTGGCTGTGCAAGATTTGCAGGAATTGCAAAACCAATACCAACGTTGCCGCCTGAGGGTGAAAGGATAGCAGTATTAATCCCAATTACCTCACCCAACAAATTAAACATTGGACCTCCTGAGTTTCCAACATTAATCGATGCATCTGTTTGAATGTAGCCTTCAACATAACTTGCAGGAGACTGCCGTGCCCTTAAAGAAATATCACGTCCTATAGTTGAGACAATTCCAGCAGTCACTGTACTGCCCAAACCAAAGGGATTTCCAATAGCAATCACCCAATCCCCTACACGAGCTTGATCTGAATTACCCCATTTCACAAAGGGAAGCTTTTCCTTAGAAGCCACTTTCAAAATAGCAAGATCTGTACGAGGATCTCGACCAATAATTTCCGCTTTTAATTCACGTTTGTCTTGTAAAATCACAGTAATCTCATCTGCATCAGCAATGAGGTGATTGTTGGTTACAATAAACCCTTCAGGGCTGATGATAAAACCAGAGCCCAGCGCTCTGGTTTTACGCGGACGATTAAACTGGGGATCTTCCATAAACCGGCGAAAAAATTCATAAAATGGATGATCTTTTGGAACATTAGGAAGCCCCGGACCATAGCGCTCTTTTGCCTCACTGGTCGTTGAAATGTTTACAACCGCCGGCAAGAGCGGTTGCACGACATCAGCAAAACTACCTGGCGGTGTTACCGAATGGGCAGGTATTACAACCAACCCCAAGGAAAGACAAAGCACAAAACAAAAGGCAAGAAGCCACCGTATTCGAATCTTGAACATGCCTCTTTCTTCTAATGCCGACCTGTGATCCATTATTGCCTCTCCTTAAAAATGACCATTAATTGCGAGCTGATTTACCAAAATATCTAAAAAACTCTCCCTCTGGTGATAAAACCAGAGTGGTTTTGTCGCCTTCTAGAGAGATGGCATAGGCCTGCATAGATTTCCAGAAATCAAAAAAGGCTCTATCTTCATTAAAGGCTTGAGCAAAAATCTCAACCGCACGGGCCTCTCCTGAACCCCTAATCGTTTCTGCTTCCTTCTTTGCCGTTGCAATTATTTCGGCTTTCTCGCGGTCTGCTTTAGAGCGAACTTCATTGGCCAGTTTATGTCCTTCAGCACGATAAAGGCTGGCTTCCTGCTTACGCTCACTCTCCATCCGCCTAAAGATTGCTTCACTATTTTCCTTTGGCAGATCAGCACGAATAATGCGCACATCTTTCACATCAATACCAAACCCCTGAGTTGCTCGTTGAACTTCTTTGTGAATTCGATCCATGATCGCAACACGCTTTTCAGACAGCAAGTCGCCAAGGCGAATCCGACCCACAACACGGCGCATACTTCCAGGCACAATTGAAGACAGGCGATTTTTGGCTCCAGCTTCATCAGTCAATGTACGATAAAATTTCACAGGGTTAGAAATCACATAACGTGTAAACAGGTCAATAACCATGCGCTTTTGATCGCCTGCAATGACTTCTATAGCGGGAATATTGTAATCTAAAAGGCGCCGATCATACTTTATGACCTCTTGCACGAAGGGAATCTTAACTTTTAGGCCCGGTGTTTCATAAATATTTACAACACGCCCAAACTGCAAAGTAAAAGCCTGTTCTCGCTCATTGACCGTAAAAAAGGTATTGCTTGCAACAACAAGAAATACCAGGGCTACAAACAAACCGAGTATTAGTTTTGCTTGACTCATTTTAATCCCTCCGCACTTGTTGAATCTGCTGCCCCTAAGGCTTTGTTTTTCTGGCGCAGCTCTGTAAGCGGCAGATAGGGAACCACTCCTTGAGCGCCTTTGGCATTACTATCGATGAGCACCATACCCGTTCTGCCAAAAATCTTTTGCATTGTCTCTAAATACATTCGGCGTCTTGTCACCTCAGGCGCCAATCGATATTCCTTTAAGACTGCTAGAAAGCGTGCCGATTCTCCCTCGGCTCTGGCAACAATCACCGCCTGTTGTCCCTTAGCCTGTTGAACAAACTTAATAGCATCCCCCTTTGCTCTGGGAATCAGATCGTTATGGTAAGCCTGAGCTTCATTGACCATCCGCTCTTGATCTGTTACAGCTCGCTGTACATCTCGAAATGATTCAACAACGGATGCGGGTGGATCCACCTTTTGCAGGAGCAGCTCCTGAATCTGTATACCCAATTGATATTCATCAACCAGCTTTTGCAGCTGCACTCTAGCTTTCTCATTGATATCACCACGTCCCTTAGTCAAAATATCAGCGATTGGGGTTTGGGCAATAATCTCCCTGATAATACTTTCTGCTGCTATCTTAACGGTTTCATCCGGTGATCGAGCTTTAAAAAGGTACTGACCTAGATCTTTGATAAACCACAAAACGGTAAAGTTGCCATCAACAATATTCTCATCTCCAGTCAACATCAACGGTTGGTCCTCAACAGCTCGCAGCACCTTTCCTCCGAAAGACACTTTAGAAAATTCCAAAGGATCGGTACCGCTATTAATGCGATTAATCTTGTCAACACGACGCTTGATCACTGTTTCAATGGGATAAGGAAGATGATAACGAAGCCCGGGACCCGTCGTTTGAATCCATTTTCCAAACCGCAATACTACAGCCTGTTCACCTTCGGTCACATTATAAATTCCAGTACTCATCCACAGTACAACCAGTACCCCAAAAGCCGCTATAAAAACCGAAAAGCCACCCCAACCTTTTGGGAAAAATTGCCTGAACCGATCTTGGCTTTTGCGGATTATTTCATCAAAATCAGGCGGTTGCCCGCCACCTGAAGAATATCTTTTGGGTCCCTTGTGGCTACCCCAAGGGCCATTACCGCCTCCTTGTGAATTCCATGGCATTGTTATCTTCTCTCTTTAGCTATCGTCTACAGAATTTCTAATCTCATCATTCTAGGACAACTTGACGCATAACAAAAGGGGGTATTTCAACAAAATCGACTTAAAAGCGTGCTTTTGGTAAATAAACTCAGTTTTGGACAAATTTGCTGTCGCAGGAGATTTGACTACATTTGAATCTTTTCAAATAACAAAACAATCACCAATCAACTAAATGACAACTTTCGCATGATATTCCGATACACCATCGCAATATTGTCCCGGCTCAGGTAAGTGTAGACAATAGGCACAATAAAGAGGGTAAAGAGTGTTCCAATAGACATTCCTCCCACGACCACCCAACCAATTTGCTGGCGACTTTCAGAGCCAGCACCACTGGCGAGTGCCAACGGAACAGCGCCTAAAACCATCGCAAACGTTGTCATCAAAATAGGGCGCAAACGCGCCTTTGATGCCTTAATCACAGCTTCTGGACGATTTTTTGCATCACCACTTTCGAGCAACTGGTTGGCAAATTCAACAATCAAAATACCGTGCTTGGTGATCAGGCCAACAAGCGTGATCAAGCCAATCTTTCCAAAAATCGTCAGGGTTGCCGCTTCAAAGAACGGACCTGAGCCGGTAAAGTTAAAGGTTCCACCTAAATACTTGAGGGTGATTACTCCTCCCACCAATGACAACGGCACACTTACCAAAATCACCAGTGGATCAACAAAACTTTCATACTGGGCCGAAAGTACCAGATAAATCGAGATAAGCGCCAGGATAAAGATCAAGATAATATTGGCTGATTCTTCAAAAAACCGTTTGCTTTCACCCCCATAATCAATTTTTGCGCCTTCTGGCAGTGTTCGTTTGGCAACAACCATAGCTTGATTTAAGACCTCTCCCAGGCCGTAGTCGGGCTTGACGCCTGCATAAAGCCTCAAAGACTTGAGTCCACCAAAGTGGCTAATCACTGTTGGCGCTAATTTTTTTTCAATCGTTATAATCTCTGACAAAGGAATCATAGCTTCATCCCTCTTATAAGGTTTTCTACCCCTGATATAAAGGGAAGCAATATCTTCTTTGGTACGTCTGAATTTCTTTGCAAGTTGGATCGTCACAGGGTAACGATATGACTCTGTTTTAAAGAACGTTGCCGGACGGCCACTTAAAATAGCCAACATATCGGCAATTTCTAAAACCTTAACGCCCAGAGAAGCAGCTTTGTCGCGATCAATATTAATTACAAACTCTTGTTCATCGCTAGGAGCATCATGTTCAATTCTAGTAAGACCAGGAACTTCTTTAGCCAAACGTTTTTCATAGATATGAAAAAGCTTAACTAAATCTTCATAAGACTTCGTCGATTGTACAACGATATCCACTGGGAACCGACTACCTCCGGCCACAAGAGAGCGTCCACGCCCCCAAACATTAAAACTAAGGCCTGTTATCTTAGTCAACTTTGATCCCATTTCTTTGGCAATTGCCATGGATGAGCGGCTTCTATCTTCCCACGGCACGAGGTATGCTTCTAAGGTCGTATTATCACCTCCTTGGGCTTCAATAATACTCAAAATCCGATCCATTTCTGGAACTTCCTTGAGAAAGATGTCCTCAGCTTGCTTCACATACTTGTTAATGTAATCAAGGCTGGCACCTCGAGGAGGAAAAGCCCTTGCTTTAACGTAACCATGGTCTTCGTAGGGTGAAAGATCTTGTTTCATGCTAAAACCAATATATCCACCGATAGCAGCAATCAAAATCCCTACACTCAAGACAAGGATTCGATTGGAAGTCTTCATCTTTTTTCCCTCTCGATTAGTAAAGGGAATATGTGAATCTCCGTTGATAAAAACCACCAACCAACGCTTGTATTTGCGATCAACTGCCTCCAAGGTACGATCGATCCATAAATCAATCCGCTTGAAAAAAGCCTTAATCGGGTGATGCACCTTATCATCCTTGGTAATCTTTACCCGGTGAATTTTGAGCAATCGACCACACATCATTGGTGACAATGTAAGGGCAACAAATCCGGACAGGACCACAGCCCCTGCTAGTGTCAAAGCAAACTCGGTAAAGATTTTACCTGTCATTCCAGGAATAAGGGCAACTGGCGCATAAACCGCTGCCAAGGTAATGGTCATGGCAACAACTGCTGAACCAATTTCCTTAGACCCCTTGATAGTTGCCTGCATTGGCGACATTCCATTTTCGATATGTCGGTAAATGTTTTCTAAAACCACAATCGCGTCATCCACCACAAGTCCAATTGCCATCACCAAAGCCAGTAGAGTCAACACGTTAATGGTGAATCCAAACAGGTACATCAAAGCAAAGGTGCCAATCAATGATAACGGAATAGTTACAATGGGAATGAGAGCCGCCCGCATCGATCTTAAGAAAACAAAAATCACCAACATCACCAAAATAGCCGCTTCAAAAATCGTGCGATACACCTCATCAATCGAACGTTCAATGAAAACCGAATGATCGACAGCAATGTCAATGTGCATTCCTTCTGGTAAATCAGATCGGATTTTTGGAAGCATTTTTTTGATTTCTTTTGCCACAGCCAGTGGATTCGCCACAGATTGACGAAATATTGCCATAGCTACAGCTTCTTTGCCGTTAAAACGAACCGAATACCGATCCTCGATAGAGTCGAACTTTACCTCGTCCACAACATCCGAAATTCGTACTAAGTATCCTTCATGCTCTTTAATGATTACATTACGAAACTGCTCTTCAGTTTTCAAAGGCGCCTTGGTGGTGATTAATATGTCTTTTTCTTTTGTAATCAAACGACCAGCGGACTTTTCGATGTTCTGTTCTCTAAGTGCATGGGAAACATCTTCTGCCGTCATGCGGTAAGCTGCCAAGCGCATAGGATCCAAGCGGATAAACATTTCATAATCACCACCGCCCCAAATTTCCACGGATGCAACTCCGCCCACAACTTCGATTTGATCTTCAAGAACTCTTTTGACGTAATCTGCAACATCCTTTGTTTCCTGAGTATCGCTGTAAAGTGTCAGGAACATCATCGCATTCGCATCAACGTCCGCTTTACGGATTTCAGGAGGATGCACATCTTGCGGCAATTTTGTACGGGCTCTACTCACTTTATCGCGTACATCATTGGCAGCACTTTCAATGTCCCGTTCTGAGCTAAATTTTAGAGTAATTGAACTTTGTGATTGCATACTGGTAGAGCGCATTTCATCAATACCTTCAATTCCAGCCAAAGCATTTTCGAGCGTTTTGGTAACTTGCGTTTCAACGATATCGGGGCTTGCTCCTTCAAAACGAGTTGTCACGCTGATGACGGGGTAGTCGACACGCGGATACTGACGAACCTGCAAACGATTAAAGGTTACCAACCCTAGAATAACCAACAATAGCGACAAAACTGTCGCTAGCACCGGTCTTTTAATACATATTTCCGTCAGTTTCATTGTTGAGATTACTCGTTTATATTAATCATTAATGCTTATTCGTCATCTTCATCTTCATCTTCATCTTCATCCTCTTCAGCCTCTTCAACAATATTAATTGGCTGGCCATCCTGGGCTTTCGAGAGCCCAACCGTCACAATCCGGTCTCCCTCGGAAAGTCCCCGCAAAACTTCAATGGTTCCTGCTTCGGAAAGACCCGTAGTAATCGCTTGTTTTACAGAAAAAGACGTCATTTTTCCGCGTAAAGGAGATTCACGAACCACATAGACATATTCCTCAGATGCACTGGAGAGAACCGCGGACTCAGGAATCAACAAAGCACCATCTTTCGCGCCAACCACCACTCTGACTCGACCAAACAAACCGGGTTTTAAAATAGCACGCTTATTGGGGATTACCGCTCTAACTTCAATGCTGTGGTCCAGTGGGTCAACTTTGGAATCAATAGAATCAATGGTTGCCTTAAACATTTGGCCAGGAAAACCATCAATGGTCACCTTTACGTCTTGACCACGGCTAATGCGTTGTATGTGGGTCGCAGGAAGACGAAAATCTACTTTAATGGGATCCATATCTACAAGCGTTAAGAGATCTTTTTGCTCATTAACAGAAGCACCAACACTGATGTTTTGCAAGCCTACATAACCATCAAAAGGTGCCAAAATTTTTGTGTGCTCAAGATCAACCTGTGCTGCTTCATATCTTCCTTCTGCTTGTTGAAGTCTTCCTATAGCTTCATCTAACTTTTTTCCCAAACCAGCTTTTCCAGCTGCAAGCGTTTTTTGTCTTGCATATTCGGCCTGCCAATATTTGAGGTCACCTTCAGCTTCTTTCAGCTTGGCCTGGTACATACTATCCTCAATTTCAACTAGGACAGCACCTTTGCTGACATAAGTTCCTTCATCAAAATTAACTTTGCTGATTTTGCCACGTATCTCTGACTTAATATCAACCCTTTGGTCGGCAAGCAATACGCCAATGACAGTAATACGCCTAACAATTGAGCCTCTGCGCACTTCTGTTACTTCAACAGATGGAAACTGGAAATCATCCATTTCATCACCATTGCGCATCACAAAGTAAGCCCCGATAGCTGTCAACAACAACACGCCAATCAAACCAAGACTGATTAACTTTTTCCTTTTCATAACGACCTTTGTTACCTACATAACTTTTACCTATACAAAAACACTAGCATAAACTTTGAGCAAGTGACTAATCTTTTTGCACTAATTTTTCAAGGTTTATGTTAATAATATAGATATTATTGATGAAATTGCCATAGTCCCAATGTCACAAGCCCTATATCGCGTCCTCCAGGTTCTGCCAGCATTCGATACCGGAGGTGTCGAACAGGGCACTTTCGATATTGCGCACGCTCTAGTTAGGAATAATCACCACGCATTTATAACATCTGAGGGCGGTAGTATGGTCAGGGATCTGCCTCAATCAAATTGTAACCACATCTTTATGGGGTTGAACACCAAAAATCCAGTCAAGATTTTCAAAAATAGCTTATCGCTGAAAAAACTTATCCAAGATGAGTGTATTGACCTTGTCCATGCTCGCTCACGCGCACCCGCTTGGAGCGCTTACATTGCCTGCAAGCAGACACAGACTCCCCTTGTGACAACCTTTCACTCAACCTACGGCCATCAAAATCGTTTTGAAGTCTGGTACAACTCTGTCATGACAAGAGCTGATCGTATCATCGCCATTTCAGAATTTATTGACCAACATATTCGTCGAATTTATTCGCCCTATATTCAAGGGCAAGAGAGACAAATTGATATCGTGCATCGCTGCGTCGATTTAGAAAAATTCACATGCAACATAGCCAATGCCAAACAAGCGCAGCAACTCAAAGAAATGTGGGGCGTGCCGAACGATCACAGAGTGATCGTACTGCCTGGGCGAGTGGTGCGCAGAAAAGGGCATAAAATCCTACTAAAGGCATTGGAAAATCTAAAAAATGGCAAATGGACTTGTTTATTCGTGGGCAAAACCAATCCAGACTCAAAATACGTAAAAGAGCTAAGACAGCAGATCAAAGAACTTAGCTGGGAACAAAAAATCAAATTTGTTGGCAACTGCACAGACATGCCCGCAGTTAATCTGCTGGCAGATGTAGTGGTTGTCAGCTCAACAGTTCCAGAAGCGTTTGGACGCACCATGGCCGAAGCGGGCGCTATGGGCACACCTGTAATCGCCTCAAATATAGGCGCCGCTCCTGAGATTATCGAGCACAGCAAAACCGGCTGGCTGATTTCCCCAGATGACACTGAAAGCTTGACCAAACAACTTGAGATCGTATTTTCTATGTCCAACCAACAAAGAGAGTCTCTCGCACAAACCGCGCGGAACCGAATACATAGCCTGTTTTCTAAGGACGAAATGTGTCGTAAAACATTAGAGATTTATGCACAAGTGATTGAAGGGGCAAGAAAGAGTACAAACTAATGGCACTAACTTACCTGAATTTCGGTATGTAAAAATAGGGGGTTGCTTTTATTCTCCAATCAGAGTAGCCCCGAAAATGAGCGCGGCAACAGAGTGTTAGACCACTCAGTTACCGCTAACCAAATGTGATCAAATACAGGAGATCATCATATGGCTGACGCCACTTTATCTCATCCCTACCTCCGATACCACCATTTTATGCAAGATCCCTTTGTTTTAGGGCCTTGTGGGTCACACGAGTGCTTCGTGTTGATCATTGGTGGATTGGCAGGATGGAGATTGGTGCCAGAAAAAGAGCTCTTGTTCTTTTTGCAGTGGTGGGTTGTCGCGCGTTTATGCCTTAGTGGGGATGCTATGAGGTCTTTCTTAAACCTAAGCGACGTAAAACGAAAAGGATTTCCTCATGAAAACAAACTCAATCAACCGTTATGCGAAGAAAAGTATTATGCAAAGTAGCTCTTAAAGTTCGTTTCATACTCTCAATTTCATTAGATTTTACTTTGCATAATATCCATTATGCAAAGCTTTGCATAACAACCGTGTAACTCTTGTTGGCTATATCGCTGATCATCCCTATACCTTAGGGGATAAAACAACCCATGTGCAAACCATTCTCAATGTGATTACCCGGGATTTTGGTAAAGATCCTACTGGAAATACTTGTATCCAATGCCGGCGGCATACCGTTACTGTTACGGATTTTATGGCCAGAGAGTATATAGATCTGCAGCCGCTCCCGCTGGACCAATAACCACTTGAAAAACAAAGAAAAAGATTTTTACTTTTCGTAAACTTTCTTGCTGTTTTCTTGTTATTTGTCAGTTACTGACGTATTTTGATTGCATCACCTTACTGCGGTCATTAGTTAAATATTTGAATTAAAAAGGAAATTTCAGAAAAAGTTTACGAAAACCTAAAAAAATATTACTTATTTATCAAAGGGTTATTGGTCCAGCGGGAGCGGCTGTTTATCAGCTAACGAGTATAGCAATCCACAATCGCAGATGCTACAATTGACCCAAAATAACAAGCATAACAACAGGGGCTTCAACCGTGGCAGAATCATCTCCAGATTCATTTTTGACGTACTATCAGCGTGAATTGCAGTACTTGCGGCAGGCTAGCTCTGACTTTGCGCAAAAATACCCTAAAATTGCCCGACGTCTTGAGCTGGGTGCAGGCGAAACACCGGATCCCCATGTAGAACGTCTAATTGAAAGTTTTGCCTACCTAACAGCCGGATTGCAGCAAGGAATCGACGATAAATTTTCCCGCTTTACCAGCACGCTGCTTGGGGTTTTGTATCCGCAGTTTACTCTGCCAACACCCTCAACAACAATTGCCCATTTTGCTGCCGACCCCAGCAAAGGAAAACTCAACTCAAAATACACTATTGATCGCGGCACCCCAGTTTTTTGCCGTAGCCAAGAAGGGGTCCTATGTCATTTCAAAACATGCTATGACACGGAAATTTGGCCCATTGAGGTCACAAAAGCTGAAATTGTGCCTGTAGATATTCTTGAATGCCAAACAAGCCGCATTCCCACGGCTCGGGTCCTGCGCCTTCGCATTGCCTCGTTTTCCGTGCCGATTCAAGACCTAGGTATTGAAAAATTACGCTTTTATCTCAGCGGTAGCCGTCCTGTCCAGAATGCCCTTTATGAGTTGTTATTTTCGGAAACCTCTAAAGGATTTGTCGTTGAAAATTACCAGGAGACAACGGATAAAAAACAACTCATAGTTCAACATGCAGGTGAGATTACCCCAGTGGGTTTTGCAAACGATGAAGCAGTCATCCCAACTCCGATCGCCAGTCACCCCGCTTACCGCTATCTCTTTGAATATTTTAATTGCCCACAAAAATTTCTCTTTTTTGATGTTGCTGGCCTTGCAACCAACCAAAGCGGAAAATCGTTTGATCTGCTGATCTCTGTGCCTAACCATATTTCGGTTGACTCTCTCTTGATTAGTGCGAAAAACTTTCCTCTGGGCTGCACTCCGATCATTAATCTCTTTGAAAAAACCTCAGAACCCATCCGCCTCGACCACAAAGCAACCGAATATCGTCTCGTTGCAGACTATCGCAGAGAGCGCACCACAGAAATTCATTCCATTCGGGAAGTCTTTGCGGCAGAAGAAACAACTGAAGCAGTTCACAAGCTTGCTCCTTATTTCAGCTTTAATCACCATGAACAACAACGAAACAATAACATTTTTTGGCACGGTCGTCGTGATCATGCCGCGGTTAAAGGTTTGTCAGGTACTGATATGTATCTCTCTTTTGTCGACTATGATTTTTCTCTACAAAAGCTAACCGGAGATACAGTTTATGCGCGAGTCCTGTGTACCAACCGAGCTCTGGCGCATCAAATTCCACCAAACGCGCAACTCGAATCGCAAGAAAGCATCCCTGCGCGGGGAAGCTGCCTGGAGAAACCGAATATACAAGTTTACCCACCGCAAGATGGAGACACGCAGTGGCGCCTCATCTCACAGCTTGGCACTAATCATTTATCATTTGGTCCGGAAAATCACGCAGCTCAAGCTTTAAAAGAAACGCTTCAGATGTATGCAGGCCTCACCCAAAAACATGTGATTGAAGAAGTAGAGCTCATCAAAGATCTCGTGACAAAACCGGTCACCCGGCGCTTTTCAAACGACGCGTGGCGGGGATTTGCCCAAGGGACACAGCTTGGCCTTCACTTTAGCCCAGAGGCATTTGGCGGTGGGGGGGCATTACTTTTTTCGGCAGTTCTAAACGAGTTTTTTGCGCTGTTTGCAGCCGTAAACTCATTTACAGAACTGGAAATTTATTCAATAAGTAGCAAAACTCCGTGGAAAAAATGGCAACCAAACAGCGGCAAGAGATACCTTCTGTAGCAGAGACCCTCTGGCAAGATACATTTGACTTTGAATTTCATCAAGTCATTAAGCTTCTGGAGCAACTGAATCCTGAAGTTACCGCACTTGGTGCAGGGGTAACTCCAAAAGACGAAGCCGTCAACATTAAGGCGCGCATTTCGCTGTCATCTTCTTCCAGTGACATTTACAGTCTCGAGCAAACCGAAACATCATTGCCTCCAACCATTAACGTAAATTTTTGGGGAATTGCTGGACTGCAAGGGCCCCTGCCCACACCTTATACCGAGCTTATTCTTGAGAGGATGCGCAATAAAGACCATACCCTCAAAGACTTCCTTGATATCTTTAACCACCGTTTGGTTTCTATCCTACATCGAATTGCCAAGAAATATCTGCCAGCTCTAAACACCCTGAAACCACATCAAACCCTGTTGGGACAATGTGTGCAATCTTTTACCGGGACAGACCCACAATACACGAGTGAAGAGACCTTAGGTATGCATCCGCACAGTCTGCTTTTTTACTCTGGTCTCCTATGGCAACAACCTCGTTCAGCAGCAGGACTCAAGCATATCCTCAGTCATTATTTTGCAGTCCCTGTATCCATCAAAGGTTTCCAAGGGCAATGGATTGAACTAGAGCCATCACAATGGACCCACATTGGCGCGCGCAGCCAATTTAGCAGCCTAGGACGGGGGGCAATGCTAGGCACCAAAGTGTGGTATAGCGCCACCCGCAGTACGATTCGCATTGGCCCACTGGATGAAATAACTTTCAGACGCTTTTTAAAAACCGGGGATGCGTACGGACCACTGTTTAAAGTTATTCAATTTTATCTTCCACCGCATCATAAGACAGATATCAATCTGGTCATACGCGCAAAAGACGTCTGTAACAGCAAGCTTGATGGCAAGACCCAATTGGGTTGGACCTCGTGGCTTAAAAGTAGGAAATCAGAGGAAAATGATGATCAAGTGCGATTGTTTTAAGCACACTTCGATAATTTTGATGCACCAAACGCTGTTTCTCTTCCAACAGAAAAATAATCAAAACCTGACGCAGCCATTTCTTTTGGTTGATAAATATTGCGTAGATCCACCATAACAGGTGCCTTCAGCAAAACTTTAAGCCTTGCCATATCGAGGGCTCGAAACTCATTCCACTCAGTGATAATTACCACCGCATCCGCTCCAGCAACAGCATCGTAGGTGTCATTGGCCCAATAAGCATCACCAAGCTCCGGTTCTGCCATTGATCTTCCCTTGGGGTCAAATACGCGTATGTTCACGCTCTTAGACTGCAAGGTCCTGATAATTTTAAGACTCGGACTTTCGCGTGTATCATCGGTATTGGGTTTGAAAGCGACACCAAGAATCGCTAGCGTTTTATTCTGCACATTACCACCACAGGCAGAAATAATTTTATCAACCATTTGCAGTTTGCGTTCCTCATTCACCGTCACTGCTGATTGCACGATGTTCAAATCAACTCCATAGTCTTTGGCGGTTTGCACCAAAGCTCTGGTGTCTTTTGGGAAACACGACCCACCATAGCCAGGGCCGGCATGCAAAAATTTGCTACCAATACGGCCATCCAGCCCCATTCCCTTGGCAACGGTTTGCACGTCAGCGCCGCATCGCTCACACAAGTTGGCCACCTCATTAATAAAGGTGACACGGCTGGCTAAATAAGCATTCGATGCGTACTTGATCAACTCAGAAGATTCAGGATTGGTTATCACCATTGGGGTTTCGTTTAAATAGTGCGGCCTATACAAATGGCGCATCACACTTTCTGCATGCTGGCTGTTGGTGCCAATGACAATCCGATCAGGACGCATAAAATCCTCGACCGCTGATCCTTCTCGTAAAAACTCTGGATTAGACACAACGTCAATTTTAATCTTTGCATTGGCTTTGCGAGCGATTGCTTCTGCTTTTGCAGCTGTTCCCACAGGAACCGTCGATTTGATTACGATGACTGCATCATGATCAAGAGCAGTAGCCACTTCTCTAACCGCTTGAAACACAAAACTAAGATCAGCGTGACCATCGCCGCGACGCGATGGGGTGCCAACAGCAATAAAAATCACATCGGCTTGTTGGACAGCTTTAGACATATCCGTGGTAAAACTCAAAGATCCACGGTCTTGATTACAAGCCACAAGCTCATCAAGACCTGGTTCAAAGATGGGAATTTGACCGGACTTTAGAGCATCAACCCGATGTTGATTTGAGTCAACACAAACAACAGAGTGCCCAAATTCAGAAAAACATGTGGCTGACACTAAACCAACATAACCGGCACCAATCATTACAACTTGCATTCATAACTCCTTCAGGGCAATAACCTCTTCTATTAAGGGGATTACTGCAAGCTATTTTACAGACAAACCCTGAGAGTTCAAGGAAATAAGGTTTTGTGCAAACAAGCCAGGAAACAACTGGCTCTTTTGCATTATGTAGGGGATAAATTGCTTAAGCGGACATTATCAAATTGCTTCTACAAAACATCGTTTGGGCATTGACAATCACCCCTATTGAAGGTTAGGTAGAAGGAGTTGGATGTCTAACAACGATTTCCCAAGGAGGGGTGGCCGAGCGGCTGAAGGCGGCGGTTTGCTAAACCGTTATACGGGTTATACCTGTATCGTGGGTTCGAATCCCATCCCCTCCGCCATCCATCTTTGCTAATTTTACTGTAAGTAAAATTTAGCCGCAACGAGATTTGTTCCCGTAACCATTCAGTATGTTTCTAATTAAGGGAGTTTTCAGGGTTTACAAAATCAAGTATAAACAAAAGCGCGTGGGTGCATCATGATGGAAAAAGAACGTTAATGGTTCGTTAAGAAGCCCTACCCTAGAATGGTGTTAACTCCTCAGGGGGTAAACAGACTGTACTGCTGAGCTAAGGAGATGCAACAGTGAAAAAAATTGCAGTAATGTATTCGTGCGGATTCAAAATGTTGAATTTTATAATAGCGAAAAGCGCACAGCTTACATCGGTGAATGAGCACTTTGAGTGTATCAGAAAGCCAATATTTTGCATCCGCTTCAGTATAATTTTTTTGATGGGATTTGTTTTCATTACTGCTGGTATTGCAGCAGGAACATCAGAGGTAATTGAAGAAGATATATTGCCGGAGCGACAACAAACAGCAGATTCCCAAACCAAAGTTTTTATTAAATCACAACCTGGAAGATACGGGGTGCAAGCCTTGCTTATGGGGCCGGCGCCAGAAAAAACTGTTTCAGGTGAAATGGTTAAGCGATATCGCGAAGTTATCTATGTCCACAAAGGCCCTGGTGATATAAATACGGTTTTTGAACGGGGATTTATGATCATTGAAGGACCGGTTTTGGGTTCTCATCGACGCAAACAGGTTGCTGTTCCCAAAGGTGGACCTGCTCGACCTGTATTTTTAACAGGGCTTCTTTCTGGGGCAAATACTTTGGTGATAGATGCACCGACACCAGATCCTTCGGGGTTTGGCAGCGTATGGGATCGGTTTCTTTGTGCATTTTTTGATGCGTCAGAACCTGATGAGGATGAAATAGAAATGGATGAAGATGAAGATGAAGATTTTGACATCGAAGCGATTGAGGTGAATTGTTTGCACGACGAGTAAAGAACGTTGACATCCAAGCTTGTTCGACCACGTCTCAAGGGGCTCATTTACCGTTGCCAGCACAGAGGAGTAAAAGAGCTTGATCTCTTGCTTGGTGGTTTTGCTCAAAAGTATTTGTCTGATTTTACAGACTCTCAGCTCGTTTTATTTGAAAATCTACTTGATTGCCCGGAAAATGATTTATTGGATTGGGTGACAGGAGTTGCTCCTGCACCCGAAGAATACGCGACAAATGTTCTTGAGAAAATTCGCACCTTTGTGCTGACCTTGTATGAGGAGTGATTGGCGCACCCGAGAGGATTCGAACCTCTGACCTTTGCCTCCGGAGGGCAACGCTCTATCCAGCTGAGCTACGGGTGCCGTCTCTGTTGTTTAGCTTTGTTTTTGGTGGGTTGTCAAGCGAGACACTTTGAGATGAGCTTGTCAGGGATAGATTTTGCAGACAAAAACCTCTAGACTGGGCCCCACGTTTAACAAAAAATTTGTCTGGATAACAAATGCCTATACCTGAAAATCAACGTCTTCATTTTATTGACCACCTGCGTGCCTTTATGTTTTTGTTGATGGCCTTTGACCATTCACTACACGCTTATGCTTATTATTGGGGACGGTTTTGGTTTTTTAGAGACCATGATCGAAGCATCGGTTTTGATGTGCTTTATCTGCAAAACCAAAGCATCATAATGCCAATGTTATTTTTTATCTTTGGGATGTTTGTGCTGCCTTCACTTGCACGCAGAGGTGCTTGGGGATATGTCAAAGAGCGATTTATTCGCCTTGGAATTCCTTATATCATTGGTATCCCGCTGATGATCCCTCTGCTTTCCTATCCGAAGTATCATGACTTTGTAAATTCAGATGTCGGCTATTTTGAGTTTTGGTTAGGGTCGGATTTTCAGTTCTGGAACAGTATTTTCTTCACCGAACGATTGCAAGGAGGAGGGCCATTTTGGGTGCTGTATGCCATGGCGCTTTACAGTGCAGTCTTAATAATTGCTTGTAAGTTATTGCCTTGGGTGTTTCGATCCCTAGTGAATTTTATCAAGTGGACAATAGAAAATCCTGTGCTTGGTTTTGTGATCTGGGGTAGTTTCAGTGCCGTATTGCTTGGTGTTTCCGATCTTATTTGGGGAGCACCTTGGTGGATTGGCTTTTGGAGAATATTTCATCTGCAAGCCTCTCGCTTTTTATTGGTGCTTGCTTATTTCTTCCTTGGGGCTGCTGTGTATCAATCTGGAATTTTAACCAATCAGGACCTGATGCAGCGGTTTTCTAATCAGTGGGCAAAACTCAGTATTCTCACTGCTGTTTTAGGAGTGGCTTATGTTTGGTATTCATTGGCTTATTTTTACGATGGGGCATATGGTGATGAATTCCACACGCTTTTGCGTGAAAAGGGTTGGTTAGCAACTGGCTTGTGGGAGCTGGTGGTTACAGAAGCACCAGGTGTTCTGGTGCGAACGACGTTGCACGGATTCTTCTGTCTGTCACAAATGCTGCTTTTGCTTGCTGTATTTTATAAATTTGTCTCAAAACCTACACGATTGTGGACTTTTTTGGCGGCCAATTGCTACGGTTTTTTCTTGTTTCACGAAGCGGTTGTTATTTGGTGTCAGTACGGGTTAAATGCAACAGAATTACCTATTGTGTTCAAATTCTCGCTTACCGCTTTTGTGGGAATTGTCTTCACTTTCTTATTCAATGACAAAATACTCCTGCGCATACCAATCGTACGCCGAGTACTATCACCAGAATATAGAGTCTAATCGTCGTTAACGCCAACCATCTGGTTTTCCAGACAAGACTCTGCTAATTTTCTCTCCAGCATTTCAAGAACTTCAGGGTCCTGTAAAGCAACAATAAGGGCAGTGCCCAGCATGACGTTGTCTGGCAATTCATCTTGTGAGAGGTCTGGCATGCAGGCTTCAAGAGTGCCATCTTCTCTCAAAATAATAGCTGCATCAAGAGGGCCAAGCTCGAAGTTTCCATCGATTTTCTTATTCATGTGTATTCCTTAAATTTACGCCGCATCCGAGGTTGTGTTGCTTTGATCTACCTCAAGAGTTGCCATCAACTCACGCCATTCACGGGGATTCATACCGCTATTATATTGATCAATTTGCTCTCCTGCAAGCATTCGTTGTATGACTTGCAAACCAACTTGTGAAAAATGAGCCCCATGCAGGCGATACTTAAGGAAAGCCGCATAAGTTAGGGGAACCCATTTTTTGACGGTTTCCAGCATCTTTTCAGCATAAACCCGGATTTCGTATTGAGCGTGATCGTCGGCTCGAAGGCTCAGGAAATGCAACAGGTTGTGCAAATCAATTTTCCAATACCATTCGGTATAGTGATTAATCGTCAGGTTAATACGTGCCAATTCTCGGGCCAAGCACGGCTGGGTTTCATCCAAAATATTGCCTTCTTCATCGGCATTTAACATCTCTTGATAGTGCGCATAGGTTTGCTGCGCATCTTGGCTGAGAATATGCAGCACCCGCTTGGCTTGTTCTGGGCTGAGGCTTTTCTCGCGGCCCTGGCGGTTGTTTTTTGATTGCTCGGCCAGGTCTTCAGCTTTTGGTAGATAAAACTCTCTGCCAAGAATTGAGTAACGAGCAGAGTATTCGTTGACGTTGGCTGTGCGATGGCGAATCCATTCACGGGCCACAAAAATGGGCAGTTTGATATGGTATTTAATCTCCGCCATCTCAAAGGGAGTAGTGTGCCGGTGCCGCATCAGGTAATTAATGAGCCCCTGGTCCTTATTTACTTTTTTGGTGCCTCTGCCATAAGAAACTCGAGCTGCTTGCACGACAGAGCTATCATCACCCATATAATCAACTACCCGAACGAATCCGTGGTCGAGTATAGGAAAGGGAGTATAGAGAATTTCTTCTAATTCAGGAACCGTTGCTCGTTTTGTGGTATAGTAAGAGGCTTGTTGCTCGCGGATAGCTTCAAGTTGATTCGAATCGATGGACATAGAGGCTCCTTTAAAAATAAAAAGACATAGTTTTGTCGCTAAAACGGTTGCTGTAACTGATAACAATCACTAGATATAATATATAGCAAATTACAGGAAAATGTTGAAAGACTTTCATTTGATGTAAAAAACTGCTATAATAAAGGTGTTAGGTAACTAACTATGGCAATAAACGTTATGTGAAATAAGCGTTACGGACCCGGGGGCGGTACCCGGCGCCTCCACCATAAAATGTTTTAGGTAAAACTGGACATTTTTTGTGGGGGCGAAACAGGATCGACGTGCGTGGTAAAGGCATCGCTTTTGCTCGGTATTGTACCACCGTTATCGGGCTTTATTATAAATGCAAAAGATAGCATTAATGATAATACTCCTGCTTTAGTTGCCGCTAATGGCAACTATCTAGCGGCACGCGCTGCTTAAAGGGCAAGAGTATTGCGGTTTCGGGGGCACCGGGCAACAGAAGCCCCCACTTGATTGACGAGGCTACAGACGAACAAAGGGAAAAAAGTCAGTGGATACTTTAGATTACGATCATTTGATTCAAACGGCTCTTAGAGGTGTGGTGCGCCAGACTCTTGACTCTGTGCTTAAGCACGGCCTTCCCGGTAGTCACCACTTTTACATTACATTTAGAACTGACCGCCAAGATGTGAGCATGCCCGACTACTTGCGTGAGCAGCACCCCAATGAAGTTACCATCGTATTGCAGCATCAATTTTGGGATCTGGAAGTTTTTCCGGATCACTTTAACGTGACCTTGAGCTTTAACAACTCACATGAGCCCTTGTCGATTCCCTACATTGCCTTGGTTAGCTTTATGGATCCTTCCGTGAAGTTTGGGTTGCAATTTACTCCCGAAGCACCAGCCAAGCCACTACCAAGCCCTCCAGGATCTAAGGACTCGGAGAATAAAGACAACATTGTTACCCTGGAATCTTTTCGCAATAAGAGTCCAAAGTAATTTCAGTATCTCGGATGCCTTTTTAATATGGCACCGTGTCAGCGAAAAGGTGTCTTAGGGTGAAAAATCGCTTTACTGTATAGCTAGAAATCCATTACATGCTACCCAACATTTATACATAAATCAACTTAT
>JBDLIP010000012.1 GCA_039714795.1 Pseudomonadota bacterium
TTTCCCATTTTCATTCTCCTGAATTGTTACGGTTATACAACAAACCCAGGGGCTGAAAAACTCACTTATTCAACTGTCCAGTTTTTGGGGTGCAGCGCATTGAATTGCAGATGCTTGCGATTCAGGATCTATTTCTTAGGATACAGATAAAACTATACTGAAGTGAAATCAAAACCTCTGTTTCCTGATACGCTCGAACTGCTCATTTACCCAAGTAAACTGTAAGCTGGCAGCTATCATTAAACTAGAGGTTTTGATTTCACGAGAGTATACAAAGGACTTTATTCGGTAGGGTGGAGAATTTTTGGGTATGGTTCAAATTGGGGTTTCACTCATTCGAACGACCAGCTAGCGGATGACATTTAAACACCAACTCCTGCAATCGCTCTTGCATAACATGGGTATAAATTTCGGTGGTTGCAATGTCGCTATGGCCAAGTAATTTTTGCACACTGATCAAATCTGCACCATGATTCAAAAGGTGCGTAGCAAAGGCGTGCCGCAAAACGTGAGGTGACACTTTTTTTGGATCCAAGCCTGCCTCTATTGCAACCTGCTTTAAAAGTTGTCCAAAACGCTGCCGGGTCAAGTGGCCCTGTTCTGCCTTTGAAGGAAACAGCCAGGAGCAAAACTTCTTACCTTCGATGAAATAACCTCGTACACCAAGGTATGCCTGTAAAGCCTCGATAGCTGGTAGCGTCAAGGGGATGATACGCTCCTTCCCCCCCTTGCCTTTCACTGTGATTGATTGCTGATCAAAGGCAAAGGCTTGCAAGGGCAGAGAAACCAACTCAGACACCCGTAGCCCTGTTGCATACAAAAGCTCTAACAAGCTAATCATACGCAGGCCCTGCGGCCCTTCCCAGGCTTGTGCTGTTTCTAGCAATGCTACAATCTCTTCTTCAGTCAAAACGCTGGGTAAATGACGATTTAATTGCGGAGAAGATATGGTTCGAGTCGGGTCATGATCACTGAGTCCTTCGTTTAATAAAAAACGGAAAAATTGCCTCAAGGATGACAACCGGCGCGCCCTAGTCGTGGGGCTTAAGCTTTGGGCCACCATGTGCACTAAATAGGCCCTGATCTGCTCATCTTCAACTGTAACTGCGATTGTAACCATATCCTCAGCCTCCCCCACAAAGGTTGCAAAATCTTGCAAATCTCTTCGATAGGCTTCAATAGTGTGTTTGGAAGCATTACGCTCAGCCAGCATCATCTCTAGAAAGTTTTCCAGGTGCGCTAGCATGAAAAGCTATTCAAGAGTTCTGTTGTGGATTGAGAAATTTCTGATTCGGGATCACTTTGACTACAGGCGCTGATGGAGCTGGAATACCCCAGGTTGCAAGAGCTCCCACGCCGCAGAGCAAGCCTAGGACTAGTATCCCCCATAGAATTTTAATCGTTACTGTCATTATCATATACCCGCAAAAAATCAAGATCTCTATTTTATCACTTACAAGTTGCATTCTGGCTCTAAAATAGTAGAGTATATAGCATCAGTAAAGAAGGAAATGCTAGATCATACAGAAAACATACACATGACAACAACATATACACAACTTCCAAAACCCGTTGTGCTAATTGGCATGATGGGAGTTGGCAAAACAAGCATCGGTAGACGCCTGGCAAAAGGGCTTGGAGTCGAGTTCATCGATTCAGATCTTGAGGTAGAGAATGCATCCCATTGCTCCATCGCCGATATTTTTGAAATCTATGGCGAAAAAGCATTTCACGAAGTTGAACATCGTGTCATCAAA
This sequence comes from Pseudomonadota bacterium, assembly GCA_039714795.1. Classification (NCBI taxonomy): domain Bacteria; kingdom Pseudomonadati; phylum Pseudomonadota; species Pseudomonadota bacterium. The sequence continues at coordinate 1,758 of JBDLIP010000012.1, forward strand.
CGCCTCTTAAGTGAACAACCCCACGTTCTCGCCACGGGTGGCAGCGCATTTACCCTGAAAGACACCCACAAGTTGATCAAAGAACACGGTATTTCAGTGTGGCTCAAGGTGGATATTGAAACCCTGATTCCACGTATCGACCGGCGCGATCATCGACCTCAATTTCAAAATGGAAACACCCGCAAGACCTTAGAAGCCTTCTTTGAAAAATACGTTCCGTTTTATGAAAAGGCTGACATCCACGTTGATTGCAGTAAGGCAACTCCGGATGAAACCACAGAGAAGATCATTCTCGAGCTGAATCGCCATGTTTCAAAGCAACAGATAAAAAAGGGGCAACAAATCCACCATGGCTGATACTGATATCATGCAATGGTGTCATGAAATGGGAGAAACAATCTTCGTTGCCGAGACGCCAGTTGATAAAATCGCAAACCCCGTTCAAGAAGCAAAAGCAAAACCGCAGACTAAAACGCAAGCTGAAGCCATGTCCAACCCTTCCTCTCTTCCTCCTCCAGAAACGCCGGCTCCACCTACAAAACACCAAGGAATGTTCGTGCAACAAACAGCTCAGCCTCCAGCGCAAACCGCCCAAGAGCTGGCTAATTCAGCACAAACCCTTGAAGAACTTAAACAAATCATGCTCCAGTTTGAAGGCTGTGCTTTAAAAAAAACCGCCAAAAACCTGGTATTTGCAGATGGTAACCCAAAGGCCGATGTCATGCTGATTGGTGAAGCCCCTGGGGCTGATGAGGATCAAACGGGGCTGCCTTTTGTCGGGCGAAGCGGAAAACTATTGGATAAAATGATGGCCACAATAGGACTAGATCGCACCACATTTTACATCTCCAATATCATCCCCTGGCGGCCACCAGGTAACCGTCCGCCTACGTCAGCTGAAACGGCAACCTGCTTGCCATTTATTGACCGACATATTTCACTAGCCAATCCAAAGATTATTGTTATGGTCGGGGGAACAGCGGCAAAAAGCCTGCTCGGCAGCACCGATGGCATCACCAATCTTAGAGGCCGCTTTTCCAGCTACCAACCGGTAAGAGCACCTGAGACTATTGATACCTATGCCATTTACCACCCATCCTATCTGCTGCGCTCACCTGGACAAAAACGAAAAGCTTGGCATGATTTAATCGTACTAAAGCATCGGTTACAAAAAATGGGGATTGAGCTTGACGGCAAGAAAGCACGGGTATAACTTTCTTATTCTTAACAAAAAGCTTGCAGTTTTGCGAAAAATCTATAGTATGCTCCCTATTATTTACTACTTGAAAAATGTAACAAAGTCCCATGATACAATTTAGATCGGTTTCGAAAAAGTATAATCATAGCGAAATCTTTTCTCTTCAGGACATCTCTTTGACAATTAACCAGGGGGAAATATTTGTTTTATTAGGATCTTCAGGGTCTGGTAAATCAACGCTATTAAAATTGATTAATCGCCTAATTGAGCCAACTTCAGGTCAAGTTTTATTGCACAATAAATGCATCAAAGATACACCCCTAGTGCAGCTGCGACGCTCCATGGGATTTGTGTTTCAAAATGGCGCGCTGTTTCCACATATGACCGTTGAAGATAACATAGCCATTGTTTTAAAACTGGAAAGTATTCCCTTAAAACAACGCTTAGAACGCACGCATCACCTATTGGATTTTATCCAACTACCCCCAAACAAATACGCCAAGCGCTATCCGCACCAACTTTCTGGAGGTCAACTACAGCGAGTGAGTGTTGCCCGCGCTCTGGCAGCGGACCCTGATTGTCTGCTCATGGATGAACCCTTTGCAGCCCTAGACTCCTTAACGCGCGACGGATTACAAAACGAAGTACTGCGTCTTAGACAAGAATTCAACAAAACAATCGTATTTGTCACCCACGATCTGGCAGAAGCCAAAAAACTCGGCAACCGCATTGCCGTGTTACATCAGGGAAAATTAATGCAACAGGGGTCCTTTCAAACCTTACAAGATCGTCCAAAAACCGACTTTGTTGAACAATTGCTGGCAGCTTAATTTACCTATGACCTCCTTAGATCTTTTTTCTCTCATCGCACAAGTTTGGGCCAAACTTGTAGAGCACATGCTATTATCTGGAGGAGCATTGCTTATTGCTATCAGCATTGCCCTGCCAGTGAGCATAGCCCTCAACCACTGGCAGCGCTTGCGCGTCCCCATCCTTGGCATTACACATGTTTTTCAAACCATTCCAAGTCTGGCCTTACTCGCCCTTTTGGTACCTTTAATCGGCATTGGTACACGGCCAGCCCTGATTGTCTTAGTGCTTTACAGCCTGCTACCATTGATCAAAAATATTTATACTGGTCTACAAGAAGTACCACAGCAAAATATTGAGACTGCACACTCTCTAGGATTTACCTCCTGGCAACGACTCTATCTGGTCAAACTACCGTTGGCATTACCGATGATTATGGCCGGTATTCGCACCGCAGCTTCTATGGTGATTGGCATTGCAACCATCGCTGCTTTTATTGGTGCTGGCGGTTTGGGAGACTTAATAACTCAGGGTTTGTCCCTAAATAGCCCCTATCTGATTCTATTGGGAGCAATTCCCACTGCCCTGCTAGCTCTAATTGTTGATTATGGACTGGGGCAATTGGAAATGCTGATGCGCCCACAAGGAAACAAGAGAAGCCAATGGATAGCCCTTGGCTCTGGCTGCCTTATTTTGCTGTTGCTCCTTGCACCAGGGATTATCGAACAAACGAAAAACAAGGCATCGCAGACCATCACCATAGCCAGCAAAAATTTTACTGAGCAATATATTTTAACAGAGATAATGGCTCAATCGATTGAAGCCCATACCGACTTAAAGGTTGTGCGCAAACCAAACTTGGGTACGACAGCGATGATTCACGCAGCTCTCTTAAAGGGAGATGTAGATTTATATCCGGAATACACAGGCACTGCAGCTTTAACCGTCCTCGAACACACAAAAATCCAGCCAAATCATGATCTATGGCAAACTGTTCATGATGATTATAAGAAAAAATATGAACTGGTATGGCTACCACCTTTTGGATTTAGTAATGATCAAAGTCTTGCAATCCCACTTGAACTGGCGCGCAAACACCAAATCCAAAACATCGGCGATCTTAACAAACATCCTGACTTTGTCCTAGCCGCAACAGCTGAATTCCTGCATCGCGCTGACTCTTTGCCAAAATTGCAAAAAGAGTACGGCCTCAGATTCAAAAGTATTAAACAGATGACACCAGATTTAGCCTATCAAGCCATTGCCAATCAGAATGTACAGGTGATTTGCGCCTTTACAACGGATGCAAAGCTAACTAAGTATCACCTAATGCCTCTTAAAGATAACCTGCACTGCTACCCTTCATATCACGCAGCGCCGGTGATCCGAAAAGCTACTTTGCAAGCTCACCCAGAGATCAAAAAAGCACTCATCATGCTAGACAATAAGATTGACACCGCTACAATGCGCAAACTTAATGCTGAGGTAGATATAAAAAAGCGATCTCCTGCAGAGGTAGCACGGGAGTTTTTAATCAGAAATCAGTATAACCAACAACAGAGAATAGGATTACGCAACCCTAAGTGACGTTTTTCGAAAAATCTATTGATATCAAACACATCTGATCTCCGACCTCTGGTTTCTGATTTCTGGTTTCTGAATTCTGATTTCTGACTAACGGTGCAGCACCCTTCCGCACGCATCCAAGGCTGCCTCTTTTACTGCCTCATTTAAACTGGGATGAGCATGACAAGTGCGAGCCAAATCCTCCGCGGTAGCACCAAACTCCATGGCTACAACGGCTTCAGCAATCAGACTGCCTGCATCTGGAGCTATGATATGCACGCCCAAAATTTGATCATGGCCGGCATGGCTTAGTATTTTTACAAAGCCTTCGGTATCGCCCACAGCTTTAGCGCGTGGATTGGCACTAAAGGGAAAACGCCCCTTTTTGTACGCTATCCCCTGCTCTTTTAACTGCTCTTCGGTTTGGCCCACAGATGCAACTTCTGGGTGAGTATACACAACGGAAGGAATGGCTGCATAATTCACATGTCCCTGTTGACCGGCGAGTAACTCTGCCAACGCAATACCCTCTTCCTCACCCTTGTGCGCTAGCATAGGGCCTGCAATCACATCACCAATGGCGTAAATGCCAGGAACAGAGGTAGCATACTGTGAGTCTACTTGAATCTGCCCCCCTTGCTCATAAGCCACCCCTATCTCTTCAAGGCCCAGTCCTTGCGTGAGAGGCTTGCGGCCAGCAGCCACCATCAGCACATCACACGTATGTGGTTGCGGCGCTCCATTTTTGAGCGTTTTGACCCGTACCGTCAGCCGCTGGTCTTTGCGCCGACGGACACTTTCCACCTTGGCTCCCAACTTAAATTCTACGCCTTGCTTAAGTAAATGCCGGTATAAAACTTGAGCCAATTCCTGATCCATCAACGGCACAAGTGTCTCTAACATTTCAATGACAGTCACCTTAGCTCCTAGGCGCCGCCAAACAGAGCCAATCTCCAGACCAATATAGCCACCACCAACAATCATCAAATGCTCCGGTACCTTGGACAAAGAAAGTGCGCCGGTTGAGGTAACAACCTGCTTTTCATCGACTTCAAGATCTGGCAAGACCACAGGCATTGACCCAGTGGCAACAACAATGGATTTTGCCTGTAGAGTTTCTTTTCTGCCCCGTGCCTTTTTAACCTCTACAGTCTGCGGAGAGGTTATGTACGCTTCGCCAGTAAATGCTGTCACCTCATGCTTCTTAAACAAAAAGCCCACACCACGGGTGAGGTCCTGTACCACCTTATCCTTACGTGCCATAAAAGTTTTTAGATCAAAACTTAACTTTTCTGCCCTAATTCCATGGGAGGCCAGAAGATCTTTAGTTTGGTGATAGAGGAAAGAGGAATGCAACAACGCCTTTGAGGGAATACATCCCACATTAAGACAAGTTCCTCCAAGATCCGGATTTTTGTCAACACAAGCAACCTTCATACCCAGTTGACTGGCACGAATGGCACAAACATACCCTGCAGGCCCCGCACCAATGACTATTAAATCAAATAAATTATTGCTCATGCATCCTCAAAAAAACCAAAGCTTTTCTCAACCCATTTTATATTTCCAATAAGATACGCTGTAAATCTTCCAAACATTCTTTAACGCGCACCAAAAAGCGAACCGCTTGTTGCCCATCAATCAAACGATGATCATAAGTCAGTGCCAGATACATCATCGGACGAATCACCACCTGATCATCGACAACCACAGGACGCTTTTCAATTTTATGCATGCCGAGAATCGCTGATTGCGGCGGATTCAAAATCGGTGTTGACAACAAGGAACCATACACCCCACCATTGGAGATGGTAAAGGTTCCTCTACTTAAGTCATCCACCGAAAGTTTTCCCAAGCGAGCCCTAGATGCAAGACTTGCAATTTCCTGCTCAATTTCTGCCAGTGACCTGGATTGTGCTTGGCGTACCACTGGAACCACCAGACCTTGAGGGGTCCCCACTGCAACCCCAACGTTGTAATAATTGCGGTAGACAATTTCATTGCCCTCAATAACAGCATTAGCTTCTGGAATTTCTTTCAACCCAAGCAGGCAAGCTTTGACAAAAAACGACATAAAGCCTAGCTTGACACCATATTTCTTTTCAAAACGATCTTTTAATCGGGCCCGGGCTTCAATCACCTGTGACATATCCACCTCGTTAAAAGTGGTCAGCATCGCAGCCGTATTCTGTGCCTCTTTCAGACGATGGGCAATGGTTTGCCGCAAACGGGTCATCGGTACCCGTTCAACCGCTGAGGCTTTGGCTTGAGGCATGGGCTGTGGGTGAGTAGATTGACGTGTAATAGATGGAACCGGTGTTGGCTCTGTTGGGAGTCTTGATATATCAGGTATGGGTGCAGCTTGTGCAGACTGCCTGGGCACTGATGTTTGGTTGGCCATAAATTTCTTCACATCTTGCTTAGTGATACGCCCTCCCTTGCCTGTTCCTGGAATTTGTGCCGGCTCCAGCTGATTTTCTGCCACCATCTTACGCACAGTAGGCGATAAGACCAACAAAGATTCATCGTCCTGAACACCTGTTTCGGGTACAACATGCGGCAGTGTCCTCACAGACTCACTAGCAAGCTTTTTCGAACCCGAGGTTCCTACCTGGGCAACTGAGCTTTGCGAACTTACGGCCCCAAGCGTCACTTCTCCAAGAATCTGACCAACTTTGACCCTATCACCATCTTTAACATCTTTTGTGACCAGTTGACCATCATCTGGAGCAGGGACTTCAAGAGTCACTTTATCCGTCTCCAACTCAAGCAATACCTCGTCTCGATGAAATGTCTGACCAATCTCTTTATACCAGCTGATCACCGTTGCCTCAGTTACCGATTCTCCCAACGCAGGAACAGTCAATTTCTGGACCTGTGATCCCTTTCCGGACGGATGTACCACGACGGTTTTCCTCATAGTTGTTAAATTTTTCCAAAAATTTTAGCTACTTTATAAGGGGCATCATAGCCTGAGATTTCTTCAAGATCAACCTCTTGAAATACAAGGTATACTACCCGGCATCATTTGGCTACCTCGGCTGCACATAATGTGCAAATGTCGATTATGTGCAACATATATTTGCTTGTTTTGGTTGCACATAAGATACAAATGTCGATTATGTGCATAATATATTTGCTTGTTTTGGTTGCACATGATATACATATGTTGATTATGTGCAAGTATATTGAAGCTGAATCAAACTGTTGGTTTTCTGACACACTCTAAAGTGCCCATTTACTCATGTAAACCGCGCGCTTCTCGCTATCATTAAATTCAACATTGCTGATTCGAGTCAAGGGTATGTGGAGAAAACCATGCAACGAACCCCATTTGTTGGCAGAACCCGGGAACTGCAAAATCTTGAACTTTTACTAACAAAGCGCAGCGCCAGCATGGTTGTTGTTCGAGGTCGACGTCGCATTGGAAAAAGCCGTCTAATTGCGCATTTTGCCAAAGGCAAACGGTTTTTAAAATTTACAGGACTTCCACCTACAGAAGGTACCTCTGCCCAAACCCAACGAGCCACATTCATAAAACAACTTTGCAAACAAACGGGGCTTCCTCCATTTACAATGGATGATTGGGAGGATCTATTTTCACTACTCGCTCAACAAACCAAAGACCAAAGGGTGATAATCCTTTTAGATGAAATCTCTTGGATGGGACATAAAGACCCTACATTTCTGGGAAAACTCAAAAATGCTTGGGACTTAGAGTTGAGTAAAAACCCAGAATTGATCTTCATTCTTTGTGGTTCTGTTTCTACATGGATTGAAAAAAACCTCATCAGTAGCACGGGATTTTTTGGTCGATTTTCTTTGTACATGACGTTAGAAGAGCTACCCCTGGTAGATTGCAAAACCTTGCTTGCGCAACAAGGAGTCAAGACATCTTCTAGTGAAATTTTTAAAATTCTTTCTGTAACTGGTGGAGTTCCCTGGTATTTAGAACATATTCAAGGACATCTGCATGCAGATGAAAATATTAAAAATTTATGCTTTAAGCCAGAAGGCATTTTATTTAATGAATTTAATCTAATTTTTCATGACCTGTTTAATTCTTTGACCCCAATGTACAAAAACATAGTACAAATTTTGGCAAAAGGTTCCAAGTGCTTTAGTGATATTTGCAACCTATTAAACTATGCAAAAAGTGGCATTATGAGTAAATACCTTGATAACCTAATAAATGCTGGATTTGTAACGCGAGATTATACCTGGAACCTAAAGGATGGAAAACTAGCTCGTTTAAGCCATTTTCGCCTGGCTGATAATTACATAAGATTTTACCTTAAGTATATCGACCCCCGACGGCTACAAATCAAAAACAATGGTTTTGAAGAAATATCCTTGGCATCCCTTCCTCAATGGGACGCTATCATGGGGCTACAGTTTGAAAATCTGGTTTTAAAAAATCGCAAAATTATTCACAAAGCCCTAAACCTAAAAGCAGAAGATATTCTAGCTGACAATCCTTTTTTTCAGCGTAAATCTGTTAGACAAAAAGGCTGTCAAATTGATTACCTTATCCATACAAGATTCAATACAATGTTTGTATGCGAAGTAAAGTTTTCACGAGGAGAAATTGGACCAGAAATTATTAGAAAAATGCACGAAAAAATTGCACGTATTCACCGTCCGAAAGGATTTGCATGCTGGCCCGTCCTTGTCCACGTCAATGGCGTTCATGAAAAAGTGTCCAACTGTGAAGATTTCGCTGCAATCATTGACTTTAGTGATTTTTTGTAAAACACGAAAACAACTATCCGGTCGTCATGCCGGCCACCTATGACAGCCGGTGTAAGCTGAACTGTTACCTGCCTTAAAAAACTAACGTTTAGAGAACTGGAACTTCCTGCGCGCCTTGCGTTGACCGTATTTCTTACGCTCAACCACACGACTGTCACGAGTCAACATTCCAGCTGGTTTCAAAAGAGAGCGCAATTCAGGTTCTTGATAGGTCAACGCCTTGCTAATGCCGTGCTTAATAGCACCGGCTTGACCGGATAAACCGCCGCCAAGTACAGTGCACATTACGTCGTACTGCTTGTCCCGATTTACCACCTGAAATGGTTGGTTAACGATCATCTGCAATGTAGGCCTACCGAAATACACCTGCAACTCTTTTCCATTAACAACTATTTTACCATTTCCAGGCTTGATCCAAACACGAGCAATAGCATCTTTTCGCTTACCCGTGGCATAAGAGCGCCCCCACTCATCCAATTTTGGAGCCGGCAGTTCGTCAACAGTTACCACAGCTGCTTCCTTAAGCTCACTTTTTGCCGAGGCCTCAGTGCTTTTTCCTGCAACGATTGATTTCAGATCTTCTAATCCTTGTCCCGTTTGAGCTGTCATTTATCCACTCTATTCTATTCAATTCAATTTTGTTAACTCATGATCATGTGTTTTAGATTAACGCGCATTTTTCACATTCATAGCAGCAACATCCAACATTTCTGGTTGCTGCGGAGCATGCGGATGCTCAGATCCAGCGTATACCCGCAAATTACCAAACTGCTGGCGCCCAAGGGGAGTCTTTGGTAACATCCGTTTAACCGCTTGCAGAACAACGCGCTCAGGTTTTTCACCCCCCAACATCTTATGGGCGTGACTTTCCTTGATTCCGCCTGGATAACCGGTGTGGCGATAGTACACCTTAGAGTCCAGCTTTTTTCCCGTCAGTTTAACCTTGTCTGCGTTGGTGACAATAATCTGATCACCACAATCCACATGCGGCGTAAACTCTGGCTTGTGTTTACCACGCAAGCGACTTGCAATTATGCTAGCCATACGTCCCAGCACCAGGCCTTCAGCATCTATGACATACCAATTCTTAACCACATCAGCTGGCTTTAGGGAAAAAGTTTTCATCTATTAACCTTTTTTAATCGCATCCATCAACGGCTGCTCAACATTCTGCACATATAGGAAATATCTCACAAAGACAGGATAAGTCAAGGAGATTCTTGTGCCTTGTTAGGAGCAATTTGATAATGTCCGGTTAAGCAATTTAGAAATGTCCGGTTTTACCGTTTTCTTATCCAGCACAATGGGTACGTTGTTTCATCAAAGACGTAGCTCTCAAGCTGCCTCTAGGCTTTTCATAAATATCTCAGGGTGTGGGACAGAGTCCCACATAAATAAAGCCGCGTAGTGTCCTTAATAAGCTGTTTGAGCATACGCGCTTCGCGCAACTTGCAAGTCGCACGTTCGGAAAATCAGCGTTCAGGATGACGGCCGTGTTGGTTTCACTGAACACTTAATGAGACAAACACACACCCTGTTTTAAAATCTACTTTTTTGTGGCAGTCTTTGCTGCTTTTTTCGTCATCGCACTACACTCATCCACGCATTCACTTAAGCGAGCATTGCAAAGCTTAGCCATGGTCTGTTGTGACTTATTAAGGATATCAGTGAGCTCTTGGCTTTGGTCAGTCGCTCTTTTAACAGCTTGTTTTATCGAGCAAGATTGTGCCTCAACCTGGTCTTCAAAGTTTGTACCGGCTTGCATCATGGTGCGCGAAAAGGCTGCTGCATCTTCCATGGCTTGACGTGCACACTGACTTTGCAACCGACCAAATGCACGAGCCGTTTCTGTAGCTGCCTTCTGCAATTCTGCCAAAGTTTCCATATTACGGCGATGACTGGACATCAATTGCTCAGTCTCGAACCCTGGAACTTTAAAGTCTTGGAAATTCTTAAAGGCTTGCTCACCAAACTTAGTGAAATCAGTGTATCCGTTTCCAGTAGCTCTTGTTTGGCTACTTTGCTTTGACTGTGTTGCGCCTGCCATGGATGTCTCCTTAAACGTAAATAGATATGTCGACTTAATAGTTATTATACGACCAAGGAGTAAACAGTATGTTAATTCTAATTATCACTATCATAAAATCCAGGGATCTGCTCAAGACGCTTAAGTCCCTGATCAAGTGCAGCCATTGTTTCTGCCATATCAGTTGTATTGTCGCTCAGCCATGTATGCACCACACTTAGATAAAACCCTGTAAAAATCTTAACTCGCACCGAACCCAACAAAGACGCGGTTTCAACACCACTGGCCTCTAAGACCCAACGCATGGAATTAAAGCTATGCGGAGCCTGACATAAGAAAAACAGAGGATCTTTCCAAAGATCGCGCCACAAAACTTGCAGCACAGGCTTATACTCTTGCATCACATCAAATCGATCCATCACAATTGCAAATAGACGACTTTGCACTTTCTCTTCATCTGCAAAAGACTCGATCTGTGCCAGGGATGCGTGATCGATCTTTCGAATCAGGGCCTGTAACACGTCTCCTTTAGTAGGAAACACCTGATACAGCTCGTCAAAACTTAACCGTGCGGTCTTGGCCACCCGACACAGGTTCAAGCCACCCCAGCCATATTGCACGATGTCTTCTAGGGCAATTTTCAACAGTTTGTCTTGAATTGTTTGATTCACTGCCCCAACTCAATGGCTCGCCGCACTGCCTTAGTAATGGCTCGATGCGCCATGTCTGGGAGACCCTCATCTTCCTTTTCTAAAATTTCAAGAGCAGCAGCCGTGACGCCCTGCGGACTGGTAACCGCTTGTTTCAATTGTAAGGCTGACTTATCACTGGATTCAAGTTGGGCTCCAGCACCAATTAACGTTTGCCTAGCCAACAGGTCTGCCAACTCTCGTGGCAGATCTGCCATATGTCCAGCTTGTGCCAATGCGTCTACCATCAAATAAAAATAAGCAGGACCTGAACCTGAAATCGCAGTGACAACTGCAAACAATTTTTCATCGTCAATCCAAGCAACACAACCTAGAATCTGTAACAGGATTTGAATCCATTCACGCTGAAAGCTGGAAACATATGTGCTGTCCATGGCCACAATCATACCCTTTTGCAGAGCGACCGGTAAATTGGGCATACAACGAATCAGGGCAACTTCCGGACCTAAAGCATCTTGATAAACCTGCATCGCCTGACCTGCAATAACAGAGACAAACAAAGTATCTTGAGATACAAATTGTTTATAATGCGGCAATATTTCTGGCAAAACTTGCGGTTTAACGGCAAAGACAATTAGATCTGGTACAGCGCGAACATCCTCAATGGAAGAGTGCCAAGTATAATTTAAATCGGCTGGTAATTTTTCAGGAGAGGGTCTGTGCGGTGTAACAATGCTTACATGATCAAAAGCAGTTGCCCCCCACCCTCTCAGCAGAGCCGATCCCATAGCGCCACAGCCAACCAAAAGCATATAGGATGGGTCTACTTTCATGCCTCACCTGCTGTTTCAATCAGGGTCGGACTGAGCATTTTTTGCGAGCTTTCAGCGCCTCCCCAAGAAACAAAATGAAAGGCAGCGTGATAGCGGGCCCATTCGCGCAATGCGATCTCGATTGTCTTTTCAATCATATTGCCTACTTGCTTGCGGTTAAGCCCTTTAACTAAGAGACTATAGCGAAATGTTGGGTGCCCACCTTGCGACAGATCAAAATGCCCGACCCACATTTGCTCGTTGATCATCAAAATCAAATCGCGGATATCATCTTGGCGTTCTTCCGGAATATGCATATTACTGCTCACGATACAGCTAAGAGTATGCCACTCTTCAACCCACAACCAATCCATTGCACATAGTCCCCAATCTTGTCCGAATTTTAAGCGAATCTCGGTTTCATCTTGGTACTCGCACTCCCAGCCCATGTTCTCTGAGCTCTCTTCCAAATAGGAAATGGGAGAAAAGGCGGGTTGCTTGTTGCTGGAGCGTTTAGTGGTCATGTTCCTCAATTGCTTTCAAAAAAATATCTACAAGGCCACGATACCCTAATTCTGTTTAACTATTAAGGAAAATCTTTTTAAGAACACAATCCATCAATAAATTCTTGCAAACCGATTTGCCGATGTCGTTTCCAACGCTCAACTTCAATAATTTCTCGAATTTGCTTAATACTGGCATCAAAGTCATCATTAATGATGACGTAGTCATATTCATCCCAATGACTAATTTCACTTTCGGCCTTAGCCATGCGATTTGCAATAATGTCTGGAGCATCTTGAGCACGGGTGTTAACCCGCCGCAACAACTCGTGGTTACTGGGAGGAAGAATAAATATTGAAACGACATCTTCAGGAACGGTCGCAACCAGTGTTCGCAAGCCCTGCCAATCAATGTCAAACAAAAGATCGTAGCCTTCACTCAGCACCTTTTGTACCTGATAACGAGAGGAACCATAGAGATTTCCAAATACTTCTGCTGATTCAAGGAACGTGCCATTTTCCTGCAATTTGCAAAAGGTCTCAAGGTCAACAAAATAATAATCCTCTCCCTCTTGTTCAGTCTCACGTTTATCCCGGGTTGTATGAGAGACTGAAAGTTTGATGCGCTCATCACGTTTTAGCAATTCACGGGCAATACTAGTCTTGCCCGCTCCTGATGGAGAAGAAAGAATAAGCATCAACCCCCGTTGGGTTATCATTGGAACTTTTTGTTTTGCAAGCATGATACTAAGTTTAGCATGTGAAATAGGGTTTGTCCTGTGTCTATTGAATTTATTTTTCTCTCCAAGAAAACTACGCCCATCCCATTACAATAGTAACAGGTAAACTAACACTACGTCCTCTACGTCTTCTGAAGGAAGTTGACTGACGATTTGGCAAACTTGTGCTTCTTTCGTAATTTGCTATCTCTTTGATCACTAAGCAATCTTTTGGTTTCTTTCCTTTCTTTTTAAGCATAGCACGATAAAGAACTGATAACACCGTATCCGTCTCAGTTAACCTTATTGGCTCGATCAATCCCTTATGCTTTAGGACAATAAGATTCTCGTAAGGGGTTTTAGAATCTATGAAATAGGGTTTTATTGTGTCCAAGTAATAGCTCTGAGAGCAGTAATCAAGTCGTTCAATATGCTGCAACAAGAACCAACAGCTTAACGTTGTATAACCACTATTAATCAGTGCTGCAATTTTAGGAGTCGCCACTAGCAAAGCCTCAAACTCTAAATCCAATGAAGTTACTTCCATGTAACCCAGTATATCTGGATGCCAAAGTGTAAGAGCTATAAAGGTCTCCAGCATCGTTTGATCTGAATAATTTTGCACACCGTCTGTGATATTCAATCGTGAAAGATCGTAGACAAGCAACTTAAATAGTCTACGCCGGTCAACATAGATTCCTTGCGGATAACAAAACCGTTCTAGGTAATGAGCCCCCATGTTTCTACAAAATTGAACGTATTGACGCAAAAGCCTAGGACGGCTTAATTGCCTACACTTCCAATCAGAGTTAACACAATCTGGATTTAAAAGGGTCACGATCCCCATTTGTATAAAAAATTCTGGCCCTTTGGAAAGCGGCTTTTGATGCTGCATGTAATTATAAACTTCTGTTAAGAAAACGCGTGGATTAGAAGGTATCTGCATTTCACAATCATCATTTGTGCTAGTAGTTCGGCCTGTTTCTAACATCAGAAAAAAGTATATCGCTCCCACAAAGACAAACCGAAAAAAAGAAATTTGAAAACTCATGAAAAAATGCCTCCTGCTATCTAGTTAGTCCACCTTGTAATTCAAACAACTAATGCACGGAATAAAGTATGAATTAAAATTTAGACACAGGATCAACTTGATGTCAATCAGGTTTTGTGACTTTGCTGGTGCAATTTGCTAATGTCCGCTTTGGCCGTTTTTTAGTCTACAACTGCGTAGTTTATTTATCACAAATTTAAGTTTAAAATCTATGTAACTATTCAGCTCACTTCGATCATCATCCTGAATTTTGATTGAGCTTCAGTGTACACACCTTTTTATTTTTGATACGTCGGTCTTGGACATTGTTTTTACGCTTTTGCCTCTTTATGCCTCTTTATGCCTCTTTATGCCTCTTTATGCCTCTTTCTCAAGAAACCACACTGCGCTTGGCCCAAAGCCTTTTGAGTTTATTAAAGCAAGATCTTTTAAATGACTTAAATCATGCCTCAAAGTGCGTTCAGCAGGAGGTTTCGTCATTTTGTTATAGATTTCACGCGCAGATAGTGAATTGTATTGTGATAAAATATTCAATATTTCTCTTTGACGACTGGACAGATCTACATTTTTTTTGCTTTTTCTTTGATGATGCTTAGCCCAGAAACACACAACAAAAGTATCATTGCGCTCAATAAAGTCTGGTTCCTGGCACTCGTACTCCCTACATGCTTCAACCATTGCCTGAGTACCAATCCCAAATGTCTCAATCATGCCACGACGAAAAAACACATTTGCTATGCCATCATTTCTTGGCTTTGAATCATGTACCTCTTTTAAAGATTGTACTGTTACCCCATTTGGCAATAATCCTGGGCTGGTAATTTCTATACGATCATCATATATTGCTAAACTAATCGTTCCACCTTGAATAGAATAATCTCGATGACAAAGCGCATTGATAAGAGCTTCTCTCAGGGCACTGGGAGGATACTCAGGCTCATCTATTCGCTGAAACTGCCCCTCCTCAAATCTACTGGAAATAGAAACATGACGTTGAATAAAAGTCTCTGCTTCCTGCAAAAGCTTAAAAGCATTACCATCCAGACGACGACTATCAATAAAACTTCCTTTTGTCACCCCTTTAAACCGCGCCATTCGAATCAAGCAGTTCATAAAATTTACAGGCATATCTTTACAAAACAACACCACTGCAGCATTTGTAACCCTGCTATCATCCAGTAATTTAAGACGATGCAATACCTCTTTTGCACTTTGCGATGCAACCATTGGATCAACTCGGTTGGCAGATATACCAAGTTGGACTGTTTTGGCAATTTCTTCTTCATCTAAATCTTCAATTCTGACATTATTTGCCGGTAAGCTATCCCAACTTTGAATATTCATATTTTGCTCTATAAGCAATTGCTGATATTTAGATCTATTCATTTGTGATGTTGTTGCACCAATTCTTTCATAGGCACGACCATTAAAAGTATAGGGAGTACAGCGCTTATCGGGAATCGCTGACATAACTATAACTTTTTTCTCGCACCTGGAAAGTTCACAATAGGTTACCGTAACATTGATAGCAGGCTCAAACTTCCTAATGACAGCAGCAATTTCTTGCTGAGTGTTATCTGTGACATGTTGACCAACTATCTCGCCAGAATCCGTAACTCCAATCAAAACCTGACCACCGCCATCATTTAAAAATGCACACAAACTTTCAGCAGCACCTTTAAGGTTCGCTGTTGATTTTTTAAATTCCAGCGTACTCGACTCGCCGGCAGCAACCAAAATTTGTAGTTCCTCTAGATTCGCAGTCAATCCTCTACCCCTAAAATAAGAGCTTAAGCTCTATACCCCACCACATCCTCAACTAACTCCTGCTGTTCCTTAGCGTGGCGTTTGGCGTAGCCCGATGCGGTGGAGGCAAGCTCCGAGCGCCCCTTATAAATAGGTCGGGTTTGTTTAAAACGAGCTTTGGTTAAGGCGCTTTCAAGCCGGCGATCCAGATAGCGCCAGGCCCCCATATTCTCTGGTTCTTCTTGACACCAGACCATTTCAGTTTTCGCATCATATGTCTTGAAGATATTAACCAACTCGGACTCAGGAAACGGGTATAACTGTTCAATGCGCACCAAGGCAACATCTGTTACTTTTTGCTCTTGCCGCCTTTGCAACAAATCGTAGTAAACCTTGCCGGAACACAGCACAAGACGACGTGCTTTTTTGCTAACTTCAGTATCTGCAAGCACCGGCACAAAACGCGTGTGCGGCCCCATATCCTCCATGGAGGATACCGCTTGCTTGTGCCGTAGCAATGACTTTGGAGTCATAATCACCAAAGGTTTTCGAATATTTCGCACCACCTGGCGCCGTAATATATGAAAATAATTGGCTGGCGTGGTGATATTGGCAACCTGCCAATTATCTTGAGCGCAGAGCTGCAAATACCGCTCAAATCTTGCTGAGCTATGTTCTGGCCCCTGCCCCTCATAGCCGTGTGGCAACAACATCACCAAACCAGACATGCGCTTCCATTTGCTTTCTCCAGAGCAAATAAACTGGTCAATAATCACCTGAGCTCCATTGGCAAAGTCACCAAATTGCGCCTCCCACATAACCAATGCCTTGGGATCAGCCAAGCTAAAACCGTACTCAAACCCTAGCACAGAAGCTTCAGAAAGCGAGCTATCCACAGGCTCAAATAAACCCTGACCCACTTTAATGTGATTTAGGGGAATGTAGTCCTGCTCTGTATTTTGATCAATAAAAGCTGAATGGCGCTGGGAAAAGGTACCCCGACGACTATCCTGGCCGCTTAAACGCACAGGACTGCCATCGAACAATAAAGCCCCGAAAGCCAAGGCTTCGGCTGTAGCCCAGTCGATCCCCTTGCCTGCCTCCAGACGTTGTTGCTTTTCCTTTAGCACTCGGGCAAGACGCGGATGGATAGCAAATCCTTCCGGAACCTTGGTCAGCACTTTTCCAATTTCACGGAGCTTCTTGATAGTAACGCCAGTAGCAGGTGATTTGGCTTTGGCTAAGCTCGTTGCAAAACCTGACCAGACCCCATCTAGCCAATCAGCTTTTTTTGGTTTGTAGTTTGCTGTTGTTTTGAAATCCGCTTCCAGCTCTTGCAAGCAATTCTGATTTAGTTGTTCGACTTCGTCAGCAGTCACAACGCCGGCATCAATAAGTTTCTGGCTATATATTTGCCTAGATGTGGAATGCTTTGCAATGGCCTGATACATCAGGGGTTGGGTAAAGGCTGGTTCATCCATTTCATTATGGCCAAAGCGACGATAGCCAAAAAGATCAACCACAATGTCTTTGTTAAAACGCTGTCTAAACTGCATGGCAAGCTGTGCTACAAACAATACCGCTTCCAAGTCATCTCCATTGACATGCAGAATAGGTGTTTGGATCATTTTAGCAACATCGGACGAATAAGGTGATGAGCGTGAGTGCTTAGGACTGGTGGTAAAACCAATTTGATTGTTGGTAACGATATGAATTGTGCCTCCTACCTGGTAACCAGGAAGCTCTGAAAGGCTCAGAGTTTCGGCCACCAAACCCTGGCCAGCAAATGCTGCATCTCCATGCAATAGCAAACCTATAACTTTTGAATGCGTATTATCATCGCACTGTTCTTGTTTGGCCCGCACCTTGCCAATGACCACTGGATTAACGGCTTCAAGATGCGAAGGATTGGCGGTTAAAGACAAATTCATTGAGGTTCCTGAAAAATCACGCACACTCGAGCATCCAAGGTGGTACTTAACATCACCGCTGCTTTGCACGTCTTCAAAAGAAAACACGCCACCTTCAAACTCAGAAAAGATCTCATGGCACGGTTTGTCCATGATATTGGCCAATACATTTAACCGGCCGCGATGTGCCATCCCCAGCACTACTTCTGCCACACCAAGACGTGCACCAGTTTGCAAAATTTGTTGTAATGCGGGAATCAGAGGCTCGAGCCCTTCCAATCCAAAACGCACAGCACCAGGATATTTGGTGTGCAAAAACATTTCAAAGGTTTCCGCTTTGGTCAAGCCCAGCAGCAGTTTTTTTTGTGCATCAGGACTGAGAGAAAAATTGGCCCATTCATTTTCGATTTGCATTTGAATCCATGATTTTTGTTCCGGGTCTTGGATGTGCATATACTCAATTCCAATAGAGCTTGAGTACGTGCGGTGCAAAATAGCTAGAATTTGCCGCAAGGTTGCTGTTTTATGCCCCAACACTCCATCAATAAAAATAGGACGATCATAATCATCTGGCGTAAATCCGTAACTTGCGGGATCTAGGCGGGGGTGTTCAACTCGAGATTCAAACCCAAGCGGATCTAGTGCAGCATTGAGGTGCCCGCGTACCCGGTAGTTGCGAATCAGCATCAGCGCACGAATTGAATCTCGGGTAGCGTCGTGCTTGGCAAGCGGTCCGGCAAGAGGTACTGCCTGCGCTCTTTGTGCTACTGATAATAAAGCTTGTGACCAGTCATCCACCTCTTCAACATAAGGAACCGCCCAACTGGCTCGGGTCATATCTTGATCTAAATCCAAGAGCTGATCATCAAAATGCTCAAAGACATGCCTCCAGCTGGGATCAATACTTGTTGGATCTTGGAGATACGAGCGATACAACTGAGTCAGAAAATCAATGCCACCACTGGCAAGATAGGTCGAATCTTCAAAATCTTTTTGCGTCGTCATGACTATAAGCTACCACGTTTGAATTAACAAAATCGTACACAATTTAATTTAAATTGTCCATAACGCCCGATGTAGCCTAGATTGCGCTTTATGTTACACAAAACTCAGGTTATTATAGTTCTGTGACAGGGGGTTCCCCCAAACGTCGGACATGGCCATAAGAGGAATTGATGGTAATCTCGGTAATTCCATAATGCACATAATCCAGCTGGCCTTCAACAAAAACACCATCCCTTTTTTTGAGGTGCAGATCAATATATTCTCTGACTATAAAATCCGTGACAACAACTGTGTGCCTTCGGCGTAGGATGCAGCTGTTTCTGATGGGTTCTTCGGAAAAATCCCGGGTGGTCACTCTGAGGATGGTTTGGGCATGGGTTGTGTTGTCTCCCAAAGTATAGGGATGATCATCGAGGTAGCCAACAAGGGTTACGCGGTTGATTGAGTTTGTTGCTCGCATGGTAAGGTCCTTTCCATTTTACGTCGCTTATACCGAAGTGAAATCAAAACCTCTGGTTACTGATACGCTAGAAGTGCTCATTTACACTTATAAACTGCGCGCTTCTCGCTATCATTAAACTAGAGGTTTTTATTCCACGAGAGTATAGATTGAAAAAAGGCCTCGGGGCATCCCCACCCCGAGGCAAACAAGCACGACAACCCACCACTTTCAAAAAGGACAGGGAGATCCTTTTTGCCACGCCACACACCATCCTGCAGACACATCAATAATCCACAAATCCCAGGAATAGGGGGATCTTGCATAAAATGATGGTGTCGGAGGTAGGGATGAGGTAGAGTGGCGTAAGCCATTTGTTGATCTCCTTATGTGATCACATTTGGTCAGCGGTGATGTGAGTGGTTCGATTCACTCTGTCGCCGCGCTCATTTTCAAGGTTACTCTGGTTGGATGACAAAAGCAACCTCCCATTTGAAAAAAAATCACACAAAAATTACATAACCCCGGCCGGTGTAAACTGAACAGCCCTGGAATGCCATGCATATGAGGTTGCTTATTTCATTTAAATTATGATACAGTAGCTTCCGTTGTTCGGTACCCTACTTTTGCTAATCTCTTCAGTACAGAAGAAGTGTGCCATGCCGAACAAAGCCCCTTGAGGTCATTATTTGTAATTTTGGTTTTTTATGATGCGAACATTAGCTATTCTATTACTTCCCTTACTTACTGCGATTAATCTGCACGCTACTGAAGAAAAAAGTATTGCCATTGTCCCCCGTGGCAATACTTTTTTGTCTTGGCTACAAGTTGAACACCCAATCAGCGATAGCCACAAAGTCTATAACACCAAGCTACCAAAATTGACAGAAATAAGAAAAGTGCAAGAATTACTGGTACAGTTGCCCGCATCCCTACCAGATCTGCCAGATAACGGAAACTTTGCAAATGTATTTGCAAAGCTTGTTACCTCATTAAAAAAATTTAAACCATCTACGCTCGATGAGCTGATGTGTGATGCAACTTGGTTCTTTACCAGATTGAATCTTTACTCCAATTGCTGGATGATAGATAAAGGAAGGGAATCAGTTGCAGAAAACAGTAGCTATACCGGCAGAGATCAACCGTACATCCCCAGTGACCAAGTAGATGTTGCTACCCTACATCAGGTTTACGGTATTCTTTTCCAGGAGCACTTTTCAATCATTCAAAGAGTAGCAAATTGCTATTTTCAAAAATTAGCCGAAAACGGGAAACACAACCCTACACTCTCTCATCAGCAAATGGATTGGATTGAGGAGATACAGCCCCGCACCAGGCTTTGCTATCTGACAGATGACAAAGGCTATCTTCCTTTTGGATTAATATATGCACCTAACAGCGGAATACGCAGTTGTGACTTGCTTTATGGGCAACCCATTATCATAGAAAAACCCGGAAAAACTCTACATCTCAGGAAGAAAATTATTGTCGATAACAATCAGATTATCGCTCATAACGGAATTCTAATAGAGTACGCTCAAGGAAAGCTCCCTATTTGCATTCAATTTTATAATCGTTTCAAGACATGGGACAGTAGTTATTACTATAACCCTAGAGGCATTTACCCTCAACAACTAACATGGCTAAAGCATTTCAGTAACGTGATAGATGTCCAAGAGATTATTAGAACTCGTAATACTAAATTTATGGCTCTGCCAACCAGCATGCGGGAAAAGCAGATATTTACTCTATTAGTACTTACAAAACTGAAGCAACAGATAGATTCTGAAAGTTCCAATGAAGCAGTAAACCACCAGATACGCATAAAACTTGATTCAAACAAAGCGAAGCAGCTTGCCGGCACGATAGAATTGATTGAAGAACAATTAATCGATGATATTGCTGAAGAGTTTAAAAGGCATATCAGAGATCAACAAGAAGAAATCAGTCGCAAAGTCGCAAGAAATGAAATCCCAGGCCGGACTACCCGTCCTCCTAAACGAAGTCGCCGCAGAAAAAATCAACGCTCCAGAGGACAACGCAACGCTCCGGCAAAACTGCAAACGTCCTTACAAAGATCATCCTACAAGGAAACGTCTCAACCGACTTTAACAGAAGAGCAAATTAATGCTAAAGTCAAAAAGCAGCTGGAGCAGTACAAAGTCGAAGGACGGCAAAAATTCAAAGATATTATGCAACTGGTCAATAAAATCATGAATGATCCAGAGCTAGTTGACGAAAATCAAAATAAGCTGAAGGAAGTATTTGAACAAATGCAGGTCAACATTACCGGCAGCCACATCACCTATCATACAAAAAAAGCACCCGTTACTCTTGTAAGAAGGCACGGCCCTAAAAAGGATGACCATACTTACTACCACAACCAAGTTAATGCTTTTGTTGAAAAATTTATCTATCAAGCTATATCGAATGTATTTAGTTAAGCTGAGTTTTGGATAAGAGATAACTGCACTGGAGGCAGCCCCTTTGAGAAGTTAGGCAAAAATCTCATTTAAAATTTGAAAAAATCTGCTAAACCTTAAAAAGCAACAAAAGACATAAAAGGC
>JBDLIP010000013.1 GCA_039714795.1 Pseudomonadota bacterium
TTGTAGCTGTTCCAGAAGGTAGCTGTGCAGATGAACAATATGTTCGTGAATTTGAAACTTTTACATCTGACCTTAACGCGTTAACTCAATGGTTAAAAGTAGCGCAGCCCCGCACAAGCGTGGCAGACATCAGGAACTAACTTAAAGTATTCTGTAGCCTCGGAACGTCGCCCCGGTCGGGATGACGGACGTGTTGGTTTTACTGAACGGCCTTGAATGCCACAAAATGCCCCTTTCGTGCATTAAAAATCTGTGCTAGACTACCGCCCAAGTTTAACCAGGCAAACCCAAGGATAAAAGAGGAGGGGTTCTGTTATGCGATTTTCGTGGGCTTCGATTTTAGCTCCAACATTTATGCTCTCCGTTGTGGGATATTTTGCATACCATATGGTTGTCGGTAATCATGGGCTGAAGGCGTGGTCAGCTGTTGAGCAACAACTTGAAACTTCAAAGATTCAATTGGCAAGACTGCAAGCACAACAAGAAAAACTTGCGCACAAAGTAGCGCTGTTACGCCCGGATTCGCTGTGTCCGGATCTTCTGGAAGAACAGGCACGAAAAATTCTAGGGGTTGCGAGTCCAAATGAAATTGTAGTGTTGCGCCCTGAAGATGTGAGATGAGCCAGCAGGCTTTTCCTTTAGTTGTAGATCTTGACGGAACACTTATCAGAAATGATGTGACCTTTGAGTCGATGCGCTTATTTACCCAAGGCAAACCATGGCGCTTTTTAGCTATTGCTTGGTGGTTTTTAAGAGGCAGGGCGTATTTAAAACAAGAACTTGCCAAACGAGTGACGCTTGATTTTGCCGAACTGCCTTATCGTAGAGATTTGCTTAGATACCTGAGACGTGAGCATGAGCAAGGGCGTTTGCTGGCTTTGGCCACTGCGGCTGATCAACGCTATGCTTTAGGGGTTGCAAAATACTTAGGCATTTTTGCTGAAGTCTATGCCAGTGATGGCAAAACCAACTTAAAATCTCATGCAAAGGCCCGGGTGTTGGTACGGCGCTTCGGCGTGAAAAAGTTTGCGTATGCGGGAAATTCCACCGCAGATTTAGCTGTGTGGGAAAAATCGGCGCAGGCCATACCAGTTGGGGTATCGGAGCGAGTACAACGGCGGTTAAAGAAGCTGGATGTTATTGTAGAATAAAGGCAACTATTCAGTCCAACGGCCGGGGTGGTGGGCTGAGGATATGCTTTGCTAGGTTCATATCATGTCCAGGCCACACCACACCTGGCGGTGGTGTGAGCTGAATAGTTACGAATAAAGATTCAATTCATACTAACTGTCATTATTAACTTACTTTTAACTATTAATTGATATTCTGATAAAGTAGTCGTAATACTATATTGTTTAAACCAAAGTAATATATAGGGAGATTTGAAATGAAGAGTATTTTAAAATTGATGGCTGTAAGCCTTACTGTTGTGGGGGTAGTAGCTAGTTTAGCTCAGCCCGTAAGTGCTGGTCCCGGTGATAAAATCGCGGGAGCGCTGAGTCAAGGTAAAGCTAAGATTCAAGATTTATCTGATAGCTTATGTGGTACATCTCAAAATTTAATGAGCATTTTCATACTACTGGGGGCTACTCCCTCAGATAAGTGTGCAACAAAGTACAATTACAATCCGGAGATAGAAAAGTATGAGAAAGGTAAAACCGTAAAGGTAGAAAGTCCAGCTGCTCACCTAAAGCGTCAGGCTATGAAGTCTGGCATGACTGGGGGTGCCTTTAGAAAGGTATTGCGCCCTGTTTGTAAGGCTGCACCAAATGCTCCAGAGGGAATTTCGTCTCGATTAGATCAGTTTTTGGCAGTTTGTACTGCATTAGCAGAACGCGATGCTAAGAAGTAATTTCTGCTTCCTTTAAATTTATGTATGATTGGGAATGGCCCCTCAATTCTGGGGGCCATTTTTTCTCACCTTCTTCGCGGATGTGCCTTTGCATATACCTTATGTAATGTCGACGTTTCCACCTGAGTATATCGCTGGGTTGACGACAACGACGCGTGTCCTAAGAGTTCTTGAATGGTCCTTAGATCACCTCCGGCTTCAAGTAAGTGTGTGGCAAAACTATGGCGCAAGCTATGCGGGGTGATGCCGTCCGGCAGACCTAGACTTTGCCGCAAAAGTTGCACTTGACGCCTGGCCACCGGAGCTTGCAGGCGTTTACCTCTCAACCCAACAAACAGTGGGGATTCTGGTGCGGCAGCGTAGGGGCGCAAATCCAGGTATTCGGTGAGTCGCTGTCGCACAATGGGCAGTACTGGAACTAGCCTTTGTTTATTGCGTTTTCCGGTGATAGTCATTTGTGCGCTTTCAGGCTTATCCGCCACATTAAGCTCAAGCGCTTCACTGATGCGCAGGCCGCAGCCATAAAGTAATGTAAACAGCGCTGCATCTCTAGCTTGCACCCACGCGGGCGCTTCAAAAAGATCTTGGGTTTCAATTAATTGCTTGGCTCTGGGGGCATCAATGGGACGGGGTAGTGGTTTTGGCAAGCGGCCCGTATTTAAAGTGTGGATGTAGTTATTGGAAAGCCCGTGGCGTTCTTCAATAAACCGGAAAAAATTACGCAATACAGAGATGCATCTGGCATTAGAGCTTGGGTTGAGACCTTGCTGTAAGCGCGCTGCTAAAAAAGCACGAAAATCTCTTGAGTGTAAAGCAGCCAGGTTTGCCAGGGAAGGCACTTCGCCCAAGTGTTGTTGCATGAATTTGGCAAAAGACTTGAGGTCTTCTAGGTAACTAAACACTGTGTGTTTGGAGTAGTTTTTTTCAACGCTAAGCCAGTTGATCCAGTCGTCAATGGGTTGTTGCAGGTCAGTTGCTAGATGGGGTCTGAGCTGAGCTAGTGCGGTTTCAATGTATTGGTCTAGGGGCTGGGACATGCTTCCTCCCCCAATTCCAACCCACTCTCACGCCAGTCGCTTAAAAATTTCTCAAGTCCAATATCAGTCAGCGGGTGCCTATACAGTTGCTCAAGCACTTTGGCAGGCAGGGTCACAACATCAGCGCCAAATCGGGCCGCATCTACCACGTGAATAGGGTGGCGCACCGAAGCTGCTAGAATAGCTGTGGTGATTTCCGGATACTGATCATATATCTCACGAATGGTGTGGACCAGCTCTAGTCCATCTTGGCCGATATCATCCAAGCGCCCAATGAAAGGTGAGATAAAAGTGGCGCCAGCCTTGGCTGCCAGCAGCGCTTGGGCAGGTGAAAAGCACAAAGTTACGTTGACCATAATATGGTCTTGGCGTAGCCTGTGACAGGCTTTTAAACCATCCATGGTCAGAGGAACCTTAATAGCAATGGTATCGCTGAGCCCTGCTAGATGATAGGCTTGCTTGAGCATGGCATTATAGTCTGTTGCTGTTACCTCAACGCTGATAGGCCCGGAAATGAGGCTGCAAATTTCTTTTACGATGTCTGCAACTGGACGTCCTGCTTTGGCCATCAGGGATGGATTGGTGGTGACACCATCAATAAGCCCAGTGCTTGCAAAAGTTCGGATTTCATCTAAGTTAGCGGTGTCGAGAAAAAATTTCATGGTTGTCTTGCCTTTCGTTTGCTGTTTCTTTGGTTGTAGGCAATTGTGGTGTGTGTGTCTATACTCTTGTGAAATCAAAACCTCTAGTTTAATGATAGCTACCAGCTTGCAGTTTACTTGGGTAAATGAGCACTTCGAGCGTATCAGGAAACAGAGGTTTTGATTTCACTTCAGTATAGTAACTTAAATTTGACCTGAGTTTTGACAAGTGAGCCGTATGCCCAGACATCTATGCAACCTTTTGTTGTCGCGTATATTGTATGATGTTCTCCTGAAGGCCAGCCTTGATGACCTCGGCCACAAAAGAGGCTTTCTTTGTTTTGGACATTTTGGAAAGGTCGTCAGATTTCTTGATGATATTTTCCAAGCTTGGAATGATGCTGTTGACCGATAATGCCGCGCCTGTGGTCATGATAAAATTTGGAAATCGTAATATCGTAGATGCTAAGAGAACGCCAGGGACGGCCGAGGAGCTGAGCCCATTATCGATGAGTAGTTCTTGTTGGTTGGTGAAAATATTACGCACGATGACGCCGCTATGGCGTGTCGTACGTTCTACAGCCAAAAAGGCGTACTCAGCTTGTTGGAGAACGGTGAGGAGTTGTTTTGTGTCTGGGTTAAGGGAATTTCCTTTTGCTTTAGCAAATCGGTTAATGGAGTTTTTTCCATTAACAAAGTGGTAGAACATACAGTAGTCGGCTAGGACACTGAGTTCTTCTTCTGAATTGAAATAGAGTGTTTTTTCGTGCAGCAATCCTAATTTTTTTCCGCAAGCTTGAAAGGCATTGCCAGCCAAAAAATCTTTCATTTCACCACCTAAAAGCTCATTGGTGAGTTCGCGCATGTGGTTATATTCCTTTAATAGGGTCGTAGAGCTCTTGATTCGTTTTGTGGTTGAGAACGCTGAAAACATTGAGATCCTCTTTTTTCGTGTACTTGTAACGCATGAATCTACCACGTTTTAAACAGTTTGTTAACTCTACCTTAAACTCTGCTTGGCATAGTTATATTGAAGCTGAATCAAACTGTTGGTTTTCTGATACGCTCAAAGTGCTCATTTACTCAAGTAAACTGCAAGCTGGTAGCTATCATTAAACTCAACATTTTGATTCAGCACGGGTATAGAATGCATCACTGGTTAAAAAGAGACTTTCATGACTAAGAAACGGATCCTCAAACTTTTACTCATCTTGCTCTTTTTAGGGATTGCAGGATCCATGATTTGGATCCACCAAGGCGCTGTGTTGTCAGGGATTTTAACCGATTACGGTATTGAGCCGTATGAGGTTGATTCAGAGTGCGATGTTGAAAACCCCACAAAACGCCATACCACAACCTTTGGGCAGTAGCTGAGTGCAGTAGTTGAGTTTGGCAAAAATGCCACACATGTACCAGTGGATCAATGGCGACTTATCCTTTGCCATCCTTGGTTTTGATAGTTTTTTCTCCAGGAATTTCCGGAAATCAATGCAGCTAAAATTTTAATAAAAATTAATCTGCATTTTTGCCAGTTAATTGCAATTTTAATCAAATTAATGATAGCTTGCGGGAGTTTTAACAAGGCCTCTTGCTTGAGGGGCGATATTTGTTTTGTGAGGTATTATGAAGAAAGCATTTTTACTACACCCAATACTTTCAGGAATACCAATAATTATTCTCAACATCCTTGCTCGAGTTCTCCGCTTACGCCAATGAAATTAGATTTTAAAACCCCTCTTCAAATTGTTTCTCAATAATATTTTGACCGCAATTAACTCATAATTAACAAATCTGTAATAAAATTAAAGTATTAAGAGAGGTGATTGATAGTGAAAGATTTTTTATACATTTTTGTAATCTTGTTGTTGTTTGTTTTGATCCTCTTCGTTGCTTATAGTGATTGGGGCGATGGAGGCCGTAATGGAATCGTAGTTGAGGATGCAAGTGCAAAGGATCGCTTTAGTACCAAGCGCTTTCCTGAAACATCTGGCTCTGGCTTAAAGTCACTTTTGCCGCAAGAGCTACCCGCTTTTGAAGGATTACCGCAGCGAGCGATTGATCCGGGTCAGAAAAATTATCAAAGGCAGCAAAAGTTTGTAAAAGAGCGTACTTTAGAACAGCAAAAAAGATCGGATGAGCGTGCTCGAAAAGAAAATCGCGTCCCTTAAATAAATGGAAGGTATAACCGTGCTGAATCAAAATGTTGAATTCTATGGCAGTGAAAAGCGCGCAGTTTACTTGGGTAAAAGAGCACTTTGAGTGCACCAGAAAATCAACAGTTTGATTCAGCTTCAGTATAATGAACGAAAGGAGGATTTTATGTCTAAATTGTGGGTGTTAGTGGCGGATGCCTCTCAGGCGATTTTATATGCCAGGAATGGGTATAAACTTTTAGAACAAGTTGGTGAAACTTTTGAGCCTGAAGGTACGCCCATCGATAAAGCGATGGGCAAACCGGGGCGTATGCGCGAAGCAGCCCCAATTTCTGGACATGTTTATGGCCATAAGTCTGACTTGCGTGAACATGAAAAACGGGTGTTTGCTCGTGAAATTGCACGTAAGTTGAAAGATTGTTGTGACCAATTCGATGAGCTCATTGTAATCGCTGCACCACTGGTGCTTGGAGAATTACGCAAAAATCTAGATACCAACGTGCAAAGCAAGGTAGCGCGTGAGGTTGACAAAGATATGACCAAAATTCAACCCGCACAAATTGCTGACTTTTTGTTTTCGTTGCCAGCTGGGTAAGGGGGGCTCTAGACTTTTTATTCCAGAGTGCTTATATCTTGGGTACACGACACAATTCACAATTCACAATTTATGATATAGGCCATCCTTATGCCACAAGACAATCTCCTTTGTATCGCTGTCATCACCGGAGCACACGGTGTGCACGGGAATTTGCGGGTAAGAACCTTTAGCCAAGATCCTCTTACCATTGATAAGTACAAAATGGTAAGCACAGAATCCGGAGTACTGCACAAAGTCAAAAATGTACGTGTGCACAAGGGCGATGACATCATCGTGAAATTTGAAGAAGTGACCAATCGCACCATGGCTGAAGCCATGAAGGGCATGAAGCTGTACATTCAACGTAGTGATTTGCCAAAACTCGAAGAGGAAGAATTTTATCATGCAGATTTAATTGGGCTTCAGGCGCAAACTCTTGAGGGTAAACCCTTGGGAACTGTTGCTGCCATTTATAACTTTGGTGCTGGGGATTTATTGGAAATTGCCTTAGATCAGCAGTCCAGCCCGTTGATCCTTCCCTTTACCAAGGTGTGCGTGCCTGAAATTCATATTGACAAAGGCTTGGTGGTTGTAGATATCAGTCAGATTTTGTCTAATGACGAGTTGACTCAGATTGAGAAGGTTGCATGAGCGCTACGCCTTGGAAGGCCCAGATTATCACTTTGTTTCCGGAGATGTTTCCAGGACCCCTTGGTGCCTCCATTATCGGGCGTGCCCTTGAAAAGGATGTGTGGTCGCTGGAAACCTTTGCACTACGTGATTTTGCTACCGATAAGCACCGCACAGTTGATCAACCGCCCTTTGGTGGCGGGGCAGGAATGGTGATGCGCCCAGATGTATTGGATGCTGCATTGGTTGAGCTGCACAAGGGCAAATCAGCGCCGGATGCCTTGATTTACTTTTCACCTCGTGGCAAACCCTTACAGCAGGTCCATGTAAAACAATTGGCAAAGGCAAAAAAAGTTGCTATGGTATGTACAAGATTCGAGGGAGTCGACCAACGTATTCTTGAGGAGTGGGATTTTGAAGAGGTCAGTCTTGGGGATTTTGTGTTGGCCGGAGCAGAAATTGCAGCTATGGCTTTGATTGAAGCCTGCGTTCGGTTGTTGCCTGGGGTGATGAGCACCCCGGACTCTTTGGTGGAGGAAAGTTTTTCCTCTGGCGTGATGCGCGGATTGTTGGAATATCCACATTATACGCGGCCGCGAATCTGGAAGGGACGTGAGGTACCAGAGGTTTTGCTTTCTGGTGATCATGCCAAAATTAGGAATTGGCGGCTTGAGCAAGCCAAGACCATAACAAAGCTTCGCCGGCCTGATCTGTGGCAAAGGTACCAAGATCAGTTGCAACAGATTAAGCGAAGCAATGGTGATGGTAGAAGTAAAGGATAAGGTAGACCCTTGATGGGTGGACACCGAGTATAAGTGTGAAGATAAGGAAGTTCTGTGATGAATATTATTCAACGCCTTGAAGACAACCAAATTCAGCAGTTGACTGCGAAGAATCCGATTCCGGAGTTTGATCCCGGTGATACGATCAAGGTATGGGTAAAAGTGATTGAGGGAGAGCGCAAGCGGACTCAGGCCTTTGAGGGTGTGTGTATTTCCCGTAAGCATTCCGGCGTCAATTCTGCCTTTACCGTTCGAAAGATTTCGTACGGGGAAGGGGTGGAGCGTTTGTTTCCATTGTATTCTCCCAATATCCGTGTTGAGGTGGTGCGTCGTGGTCTTGTGCGCCGGGCGAAGCTTTACTATTTGCGAGATCGCCGTGGTAAGAGTGCCCGTATTGCTGAGCGTACTGATTATGGTAGGCAGGGAGCCGGCACACGGAAAGTGGAACAGTCTGCTAAAGCAATCGTTGCATCTAAAGTTGTTGCTGCGACGACCGCGGAAGCCAATCCCGCAGCCGACCCAGACTCCTCCCCAGAATCCTCAAAGAGTGAATAAGCTCGAGAGATCGGACAGTTCAATCTGTGACCCGCTCTTCAACTTTCATGCCCAAGTTTGAGCCGCTGGCCCCCTCGAGAGTGCCTGTAGATGGGCTACTAAAATATTACCAAGATATGCTGTTGATTCGCCGCTTTGAAGAAAAAGCGGGTCAAATGTATGGTATGGGAAAAATTGCTGGATTTTGCCACCTATATATTGGCCAGGAGGCTGTAGTGATTGGGGTTCAGTCAGCTTTGCAGCCAAAAGACACCGTGATTACTGCCTACCGTGACCATGGTCACATGTTGGCTTGTGGAATGGATCCCGGAGGTGTAATGGCGGAACTAATGGGTCGCATTGATGGATATTCCAAGGGCAAGGGTGGCTCCATGCATATGTTTTCTCGGGAAAAAAATTTCTTGGGCGGTCATGGTATTGTTGGCGCGAATGTTCCCATTGGAACAGGTCTCGCCTTTTCCCACAAATATCAAGACAATGGAGCGATTTCAGTTACCTACTATGGCGATGGGACGTCTAACCAGGGGCAGGTGTTTGAGTCGTTCAATATGGCTGGTTTGTGGAAGTTACCGGTTTTGTACATTCTTGAAAATAATCAATATGCTATGGGGACATCTGTTGAACGAGCTGCGGCAAATTCAGAAATGCTCTACCGTCGCGGCGAACCCTTTGGTATTCCGGGCGTTGTGGTCGATGGCATGGATATACTTGCCGTGCACGCCGCAGCGCAAATGGCTGTTGAGCACGTACGTAGTGGCAAGGGACCAATGATTTTGGAGATGAAAACCTATCGGTATCGAGGACATTCTATGTCTGATCCAGCGCAATATCGGACCAAAGAAGAAGTCGAAGAAGTCAAACGCGAATCTGATCCCATTGAGCACCTCAAGCACATTTTGAATGAGCAGGGGGTGACTGAAGATGCTTTGAAAGCCGTTGATAAGCAAGTGAAAGCCTCTGTTAAGGCCGCCGTCGAATTTTCAGAAAACAGCCTGGAACCTGGCCCGGAAGAACTGTTTACCGATGTTTTGGTTGAGTAAAACGAGGAGCAATCTTTAAAATGGCCGAGATGATCACAGTACGTCAAGCGCTTAGAGACGCTATGGCCGAAGAGATGCGCCAGGATGAAACGGTGTTTTTGATGGGTGAAGAGGTTGCCGAGTATCAGGGCGCCTACAAAGTAAGCCAGGGCTTGTTGGGCGAATTTGGTCCCCGCCGTGTGGTGGACACTCCCATTACCGAACATGGATTTGCCGGACTTGGAGTCGGGGCGGCTTTTGGCGGCCTTAAGCCCATCGTTGAGTTTATGACCTTTAACTTTTCCATGCAGGCCATCGATCAAATTATCAATTCAGCAGCTAAGACATTGTACATGTCTGGCGGTCAGATGGGCTGCCCGATTGTGTTTCGAGGTCCCAATGGGGCTGCGATGCGGGTTGCAGCCCAGCATTCACAAGATTTTTCCAGTTGGTATGCTCATTGTCCTGGTCTTAAGGTCATTGCCCCTTATGACGCTAAGGATGCTAAAGGTTTGCTCAAAGCCGCCATTCGAGATCCCAATCCTGTTGTTTTCTTGGAAAATGAAATGCTGTATGGCCAAGAGTTTCAAGCACCGCCCGTTGATGAGGTGATTGAAATCGGTAAAGCACGTATTGTGCGAGAGGGGACAGATGTCACCCTGGTCAGTTTTTCGCTTATGGTTGGAAAATGCCTTGAAGCAGCCGAACAATTGCAACGCGAGGGGGTTGATGCAGAAGTTATTGATCTGCGCACTCTACGTCCCTTAGATCAAGATACTGTCTTACAATCGGTTGCCAAAACGCACAGAATTGTTTCGGTAGAAGAGGGGTGGCCCTTTGCCGGAATTGGCGCCGAAATTTCAGCAATAATGATGGAGCGCGCCTTTGACGAATTAGATGCCCCGCTGTTGCGGGTGACAGGGGCGGATGTGCCGATGCCCTATGCAGCAGGCCTTGTGGACTTGACATTGCCTCAGGTCCCGGCCATTGTACGGGCTGTTAAACAAGTGTGTTACAGAGATCACTAGGAAACTTTCATGCCTGTCAAGATTTTAATGCCAGCTTTGTCCCCCACCATGACTGAAGGTAATTTAGTCAAATGGCTTAAGAAAGAAGGTGACGAGGTTGAGTCAGGACAAGTGCTCGCTGAAATTGAAACCGATAAAGCAACCATGGAAGTGGAAGCTGTTGATGAGGGCAAGCTGGCTCGTATCATCGTTCCTGAGGGGACAGAAGCCGTTAAAGTTAATGCTGTGATCGGCATTATTTTGGAAGAGGGTGAGGATGAGAGTGCTTTGGAAGGGATGGATGTTGAATCCACCGCAACACCTGCACCAAAGGAAGCACCAGCAAAACCAACCTCTGCTTCTCCACAGGTTGCAACTGTTTCACCTACCGAAGCTCAAGTGTCAGGAGATCGCATAATAGCCAGCCCCTTGGCCAAACGTATTGCAACCCAAGCAGGTCTTGCTCTGGGGTCGATCCAAGGATCAGGTCCGCGTGGACGTATTGTCAAAGCCGATGTTGAAGCAGCCCTGCAAGCTGGGCCTGCTGCAAGACGCGCTGAAATACCACGAGATGAGTTTGGCATGCCATCTTTTGAGCGCGTTGAAGTAAGCAATATACGCAAGGTCATCGCTGGGCGACTAACTGAATCTAAGCAGACGGTGCCGCATTTTTACTTAACCATTGAATGTGAGATGGACAAGTTATTGGACCTGCGCCAGCAAATCAATGCGACTTTAGATGATGAGAAAGTTTCGGTCAACGATGTCCTTATTCGAGCTTGCGCCTTAGCTCTTCAGCAAGTACCTGAGGCCAATGCTGCATGGATGGGCGATCATGTGCGTCAATACAAGGCCCAGGATATTTCAGTGGCCGTTGCTGTTGATTATGGTCTAGTCACCCCAATTGTCAAAGATGCTGGCCAAAAGACCATTCTAGAGATTTCACGCGATGCTAAACAATTGATTGCTAAAGCGCGAGCAGGCAAACTAAAACCACAAGAATTCCAAGGTGGAACGTTTTCAATCTCCAACATGGGAATGTATGGACTGCAAGATTTTTCAGCCATCATCAATCCACCTCAGGCATGTATTCTAGCGGTGAGCGCTGCAAAGCAGAGCCCAGTTGTCATCGATGGTGATATTGGTATTGCAACCTTAATGAAGTGTACTTTGTCGGTTGATCACCGTGTGGTAGATGGTGCCATTGGCGCAGAGTTCTTGCAAGCGTTGAAGACGTTGATAGAAAATCCAGTTCAGATAGTTATCAGAAATCAGAAATCAGAAATCAGAGGTCAGAGGTCAGAGGTCAGAGGTCAGATGTCAGCGCATTAAGTTTTGGAGTTTATGTTTGCTGGTTAATTTTTGTTGACAGTTGCTATTTTCTCGTCGAAAATTTCTGACCTCTGACCTCTGACCTCTGACCTCTGACCTCTGACCTCTGACCTCTGACCTCTGACCTCTGACCTCTGACCTCTGACCTCTGACCTCTGACCTCTGATTTCTGATCCTAGCAATATATTAAAAATTATAGTAAAATCTTGAGAAAAGATCCCGGAGGCTATTGTCTTTGAGCAATTAAGATTTTGACACGCCAAAAGAGAAAGAACATCAAAAGATAGGGAGGGGGAATGATATAATGCCAGCAAGATGGCTCACCTGGATTTGCCTTTGTGTAGCATTTGCGTTGTGTGTACCTGCAAGTGGAAGTGTGGAAGTGACTTCACCTTTGCCGTTTTCAGGCGACATTCAGCTTGATGCAGAGCAAGCTACGTCATTGGACTGGCGGGCATCGAAGTCCGCTGAACTTCGGCTTATCCCTCCTAAAAATGCGCCTGACCTAACTTGTATTAAGAGCCGGGGGGTCTTGGTGATTGGCATGATTAATCGCGATATGCCTCCTTTCATTATGAGAGATAAAGATGGGAATTTAAGTGGTATCGATGTTGAGATTGCTCGCGAAATGGCGCGTGAGTTAGGGGTCAAAGTTGCATTTAACCGCAGTGCAAACACCTTTGACGATGTGGTAGAGATGGTGGCAAACCGGCAAGCGGATTTGGGAGTTTCCAAGATAAGTTTAACCTTACTTCGTGCTGAGAAGGTAAGGTTTACTAATCCCTATGTTCCCTTAAACAAGGCGATTCTTATCAATCGTTTAGCACTAGAGGAGGTAAGGACAAATCCTGAAGCGTCTCTTGAAGATCTGCTAAACCGTCCTTCAAGTCAAATTGGAGTCGAGGCGGGCAGTTCTTATGTGGAGTATGCCAAGCGAATTTTCCCCAAGGCCACTCTTGTTGAATTTGAATCGTGGGACCGGGATATTGCCCCTAAGGTGCTAAACGGCGAATTATTGGCAGGATTTCGTGATGAATGGGGGGTGCGGGAGACCATGTTTGCAGCCCCTCAATCCTATTTTGAAAATTTATCCATTGTTATCAAAGATGAGACGGATCCATTGATGATCATTACCCCATGGAATAGCTTGCAACTTTTAGCGTGGGTGAATCGGTTTTTGGAGATCAAGAAGATTAATTTTTCAACTGATGATCTCATGAAAAGATATCAGGAAATAAAAACAACTGAGAAACCAAAAAATAGTAAGGGGTTGAAGTGATGTATGCTACATCAATAGCAGTTGGGATCTTAAAAAACCCTCTGACCCTTTTTATGAGTATGGGCTTGGGGTTGCTGATTGGTATCTACTTTCCAACATTTTCTGCAGAAGCTGGTCCTTATGGTGATATTTATATCAATTTGCTGTTGCTTTGTGTTTTGCCCATTATTGTGACATCTGTGACATTGAGTCTTATGGAGCTCTTAGATTTAGGGTCAGGGAAACTGATTCGAAGAATTATAGGATTATTGGCCTTATTAGCGGTTCTTTCCGTTGTAATTGGAGTGCTTATTGCTTGGATCACAGCACCGGGTGTGGGAATAGACCCCACAGCCAGCCCGACCTTGCGGGATGTTGCAGAGTCAGCTTCACGTGTCGAGAGAGGTTTGGCAGAGCCGATTGAGCCAAAAATTTCTAAAGGCATTCAAACATTCCTTTCGCAAGCCATTCCGGGTAACATTTTTACAGCACTTTCAAAGAATCAAATTTTTCAGGTGGTGGTTTTTTCTATTATTTTAGGAATTGCTTTAGCATTTGTGTCAGAACAAAACCGGCAAGCGGTCATCCCCATTTTTCGGGCGACCTTGAGCATTTTTCAGAAAATATTTAATGCCATTGCTGTTACTTTGCCCCTTGCTGTTCTCTTGTTGATGGCTCGGGATGCAACCTTGATTGGAGCCGATACATTGATTACCATGGCTGGATTTGTCTGGAAATATTATCTGGCTGTTTTGCTTTTGTTTGTCCTCAGTCACGCTGTTATCGTGAGTCGCACAGGTTTGGGCTTGGTACGGGCTTTTTCGTTACTTAAGTTGCCGATTTTTATCACCATCTCAACCCGTAGTAGCACCGCTGCTATTCCCGCCTCTATTGAAGCCTTAAGTAAGGGATTTCGATTCAATAGTAAGATTACCAACATTTTAGTTCCTCTGGGAACTTTTATGGGACGCTTTGGTTATGTCTTGTATTTTGGGTTTGCAACGGTTTTTGTTACACAACTTTACGGCGTGCATATGGATGCCGTGGATTATATATTTTTAGGAATTCTCTCGATTTTTGCAGGCATCTCGACTTCGGGGCTTGCAGGTGATTTAGCATTGGTAATGT
This sequence comes from Pseudomonadota bacterium, assembly GCA_039714795.1. Taxonomy (NCBI): domain Bacteria; kingdom Pseudomonadati; phylum Pseudomonadota; species Pseudomonadota bacterium. Next base: position 13,972 of record JBDLIP010000013.1, read on the forward strand.
TTTCCGTAACCCTTGAGCCGCTAGGATTGCCTTTTGGTGCTATGATTGTTCTGTTTCGAGCCATTGATCCGGTGATTCAGCCATTTCGTACCCTAGGTGTTGTACATACAAACTGTGCCCTGGTAAGTCTTATTTCTGAAAGACCACCGAAGCCTTCTCCTGAACGCTGATTTTCCGAACGTGCGACTGAAAGTCGCACGAATTGGAAAATCTTTGCGATCTATTGAGCGTCATTCCGGACTTTATCCGGGATACTGAAGTGAAATCAAAACCTCTGTTTCCTGATACGATCGAAGTGCTCATTTACCCAAGTAAACTGCGCGCTTCTCGCTATCATTAAACTAGAGGTTTTGATTTCACGAGAGTATAGTATCCAATTATTTCAAAAGACTTTGAAGAAAAATAATGGGATCCCAAGTCGTAAGCTTTTAGAAGCTAATCCTTTTCAAGGCTTAGTTCTAAAAGCAACGTTTGGGATGACGACCCGTAGGCAGAAAGACCTCTTCTGCGTTGATATCTTAAGTTTCTTTGTTCAAAGGTGGCATAGGCAGTTGAGGGTGCACGTGCGATCCTATAGGATGCAGTATGCCAAAGTCTTCAGAGATCACAACCCAGGAGGGGCCAGACTCTTCCAAGGCTGGTTCAAACTTTCCCAACACAAACACCAATTTGCCTTCCAGCAAACAACTTGCGGCGTATTCCACCAATGATTGATTTTCGACAGCAACACGGTATTTAAAAAAATGTTTACTGCCAGCTATGGGAATGAGCAGAGTAAATGTAGCCAATCGTTCATTCTTGCCCTTAAAGGCAACATTAACGTCTGCCTCAAGCCGGCCAATAAGATAGAGGTGGTTACAAAAGTAGTATCTTCTCCATATCTCCGGGTAAATCTGAATTTTCAGATTCTAATCCGTTGATTTTTGGTGATAATTTTTCTTCAACAGAGCCATTTACCCGGGAATTTGGAGAAGATACCAAAAGTACATAAGTAGTTTCTCCTTTTTCTAAGAGCTGTTGCACAAACCACAACCGATCAAGGAGGTAAGAAACTGGGGGGGCACTATACCATTGTAATAACTTTTACTAGGCAGCCCCCCCGGGGTTCCCACAAACCTTAAGCCAGTAAACAGTTACGACAGGCACCATGCTCCAAAAGATCTACGCAAAAGTCGACCTTTAGCCACAAATCCGCAGCCGCCAACACAAACATGTGTTGGCAAAGCGGAGCAAAAGCACTACATTGTCATTACCATTGGCTGGATCAGTGTAGATCCGGCAGTGGTAGCGTCGCGTGGGATTCGAAGACCCGCGCGCCGCGTCTAATCGTCCTATGGCTAGACACACCACAAATCAACAGCAAAAACAGAAAAAAGCCAATTTATTTTGATTTTGTTACAAAGCTATTGAAATAAAAGGATTTTTTAAGAGAAAATTAGTCCTTATGCAAAACGAGTGGGTAATTGTAAATCAGCATGCAAAATTGCACCACTAAATAACCTGAGTTTTGGATAAGGGAAGAATTTGCTTATACCCATGGGCCGTCATCCCGGCCTCCATTTTTCCCCAGCTCGCCAAGCGGCGGGGAATTCAACCCTAGGGAGATTAAAGGAAATCCTGAATTTCTTCTGGATGCCTTTTAAACATTCTCAACAAGTTACTAACAGCAAGGCTAGGCCTTACTTCTCCACGCTCATACCGACTAAACGCATTCTTGCCGCCACCAAATACTCGAGAAGCTTCTTGTTGTTTTAAATGCAGAATATTTTTACGGATGTGGCGAATTTCTTCAGGGTTTATCAGTTTATCTATTTTAGCCTTGAATTCTTCAAAAGCAAGTTCTGTTGCTGCGATATCTTCTCCAGTTAACACTGCCTCATCACAGTTATCACACCATGCGCCTGGCTGCTCAAGAACAATAGAAGCTCCTCTATAATTGAAGGTTTGTAACTTGGTACCCTTGTGTAAAGTACCTTTACTACATGTATGACATTTCATTTTCACTTCTCCTTAAAAGAAATTAAAAGATGTCCATCCTCATGCATTTGAAATTTGATGTATAGGTCAAACCCCTTATGGCTCGTGTTATAGACATCTTGCCAAACTTTGTGGTTTGCGTAGGTTGTCATGGATTTCACAAAGTCATTCCTCTGTATCTGTTGAATGGCATCGACAATATCTCGCCTTGTAAAACCCAGTGCACGCGCACCATGAAGAGCACTATTGGTTAACCGAAGACCTTCTATATTAGCAAAAACTAATTTGATGGCTTCCAGGTCATATGTTCTGATTCGCTTCTCCATATTTACAAAATACCCTTTAAGGGGAATTCTTTCAAGTGTTTTTTTGTAACCACGTTAGCAGCAACAGTCTTCATGGGTTTTACAATTTGGGGTTCTAACCTCAAACCCTCGTTTTTTCCGAAATAATATAGATCAAGTTTAAAGCAGAATTACCCACGATGTCTATTCCATAACTTACTACAGGACAAAAAAACTCTTAATAGGCCTCAATCCCAATAAAACCGGGAATTTGAATTAAATTTTCTTACTACAGGACAAAAAATCATGATGAATCTTGTCCAAATCTTTGATTTGGAAACAAGATGCAGTCACTTTAAATGATAGCTGCCAGCTTGCAGTTTACAAGTGTAAATGAGCACTCGAGCATATCAGGAAACAGAGGTTTTGATTTCACTTCGGTATAGTTCAGGATGACGGTTTGCAGGTTACCATAACCCAATGATTTTCCACCAGAGGCCACCTACAACGGCCCAAATTGCCAGATTGAACAAGCTCAAAAGACCACCTACTCTCCACCATTCCTTCATGTTGACATAACCGGAGCCAAAGAAGACTGGGGCTGACCCCGTACCATAATGGGTGATGCCGCCACAAAGGTTGGAAAGAATCGCAAACATCAGAGCAACAAACAGGGGAGGAGCTCCCAGACTGACAGACAGCACAACAACCCCAGAGTAAAGTGAGGTAATGTGTGCGGTCATGCTCGGGAACAGGTAGTGGATGTAGAAATAAGACAACGCTAGGATGGTTACGGCATAAAAGACATTGATGCCTACGACGAGTTGTTGCATATGTCCACTTAACCAGGTCATCATTCCAAATTCGCTTAGATGACTAGCCATCATCAGTAAGGTGCCAAGCCAGACGAAGGTGTCCCATGCGACGTTTTCATTGAGAACATCTTTCCATGTGAGCACACCTGAAAACAAAAGAATTACCAAGCCAAAGAGTGCAGCAGTGGTTGCCTGAATGCCAAATTGAGATCCAAAAACCCATAAAAACAGTAACAGGCTAAAGGTACCCAACATAATCATCTCATCCATGCGCATGGGGCCAATGTCTTTCAGTTTTTCTCGAGCCATTGCTGGTGCTTGGGGTGTTTTTTTAACCTCAGGGGGAAACAGTCGGAACATGATAAGGGGCAGGAGTATCAGGTTGAGCAATCCGGGGACTATGGTGGCAAGAGCCCACGTGCCCCATGTTATGGTGATGCCCACCTTTTCGGCCAAGGAGGCAATCAGCGGGTTAGAGGCCATGGATGTTAAAAACATCGCACTGGTGATTAGGTTGGCTTGAAAAGCCAATTTGATGAGAAAGGCGCCTATTTTTTTGCGAGAAGGTTGGTGCGGTCTGCTGTCATATCCACCAGTAAGGGAGTTGACAATAGGAAAAATGATGCCGCCTCCGCGTGCCGTGTTGCTGGGGATAAAAGGAGCAAGGATCAAGTCCGTCAGTATAAGCCCATAAGAGAGGCCAAGGGTGCTTTTTCCTATTATAGCAATGAATTGGTAGGCAACACGTGTTCCAAGGCCTGTCTTAATGAACCCTCGGGCAATCAGAAACGCAAAAATAATTAGCCAGAGGACATTAGATTTGAAGCTGATCAAAGATTGTTCAAGAGTTAATGTGTGCGTTCCTAGGCAAACCGAGATTGCCAGAAGCGTCAAAGCACCCATTGGCAGTATCTTGGCAATGATGGCTATAATTGTCGAGAGGAAGATGATGAAAAGGTGCCATGCTTTAGGGCTGAGTCCTGCTGGCACAGGTAACCACCAAAGGGCTGCTGCAAAGGAAATGACAGCCATGAAGGGAATCAGTTTCGCCCCTTGCCAATTATTTAGGAAGCTTTCCTTCAAATCAGTACTGGCAGAACCTGTTTGTTGAAGTCGTGTTTGCGAAGACATGGCGTGTGATGGTTACTCCAATAAAAGTGTTAATACAGTCAACTACGCTACCAGGAAAACAGCGTCGGATAAAGCAAATAATCTGCATTGTGAAATGTGTTTTAGATTGATGGTGAACCAGATTGTGTGCTATGTTGCAAACAATGTTAAACACTAAGCTGAAAGGGCTAAACAAAAATGTTTAACTATTATAATAGTTGCAGAATGATTTTATTCGTTGGTCTTTTGGGATTTGTAATGAGTTCAGCATACGCCTCGCTAAATTTGGGCCAAGTATTACAGGCGTATCCAGAAGCGGGACAGTTTAGGCCCTCCAAGGAAAACAGTTTCCATATGGGAAATGAGCCGCAGCTTGTAAAGATTGGTGAACATTTCTATCGAGTACGGTTTTTTATGTTCCAGGTACCAGAGTCAATGCAGGCAATGCACAACTTTTCTTTTGGGAAATGGGCACAAGCGCAAGGCTTATTAACCGCAAAAAGTCAGCTAGAAACAAGAAGGTTTGGTAAGTTTATCTATTTCAAGTCTTCAGAAGAGCTCGAATCGAAAGGGATTTTTTATGTACTCAGTTTAGGGCCTGTTGGGGATGCGCCTTTGGAGATTACATTGGCTGATGTATTGCAAAAATCTCCCCAAATTGCAGCATTTACTCCGTCCAATTACGTGTTTGGATCTCAAGATGTTAGGGTACGTAAAATTGTAGATCACAATTATGAATTACGTTATTTTGTTTATTGGATGGATCCAAAGAATCCTTTGAACACCTCTTTAAGTGAGCATCTTTTTAAGGAAGTGAGTGCCAAATTAGCAACAATGCAACCCAGAGATGTTAGTCGTGGTTATGGCGTTCTACAAGTTTTTTCTCAAACAGACGCAATGAAAAAACGTGGAATATATTTCACTTTAGTGTTAAGACGGATTTCGTGATACCACATCTGTCATCTGTCATTTTGCATTATTGCTATTTTTAAAGTTCCGTCATGAATATTCTTACTTTCGACACATCCTTTGACCATTGTTCCGTGGCGCTTGTGCCTCAGGAAGGTCAGATGGTGTGTGATATTGAACCACTGCAACGGGGGCATGCTGAAGCTTTGATTCCCAAAATTGAGAAGTTGTTACAACAGACGGGGATTTCATTTCAGGAAATTGGACTGATAGCAGTGGGAGCTGGGCCAGGATCCTTTACAGGCGTTCGAGTGGCAGTTGCGACAGCAAGAGGATTAGAGCTTGCTGCTAAGATTCCTGTTGTTGCTATAAACAGTTTTGCAGTTTTTTCATCTATGGCGTTACCTAAGATCAAAGAGGACGAGCAACTCTATGTGGTACTCGATGCGCGTCGCCGAGATTTATTTTATCAGGCATATGATGCACAAGGAGTTCCAGAATTTGAACCTCAGATGACGATGCCCCAGGACCTGTTGCAACTGATTTTAGAAAATCCCTCTAGGGTTATTGGAACGGGAGTGCGGCGCTTAGAGTTAGAGCAAGTGCAACATCCAACTGTTCTCCAGGAAATTGGCTATGACTGGCAGGAGTACTTAAAGGTTTTAGCGCATCAGGCTGAGGCAATTTTGCATCAGGGCCAAGGTAACCTTCCTTGCCAGCCATATTATTTGGCGCCACCAGGTATTACTCTCAATTGAAGGCACCTAAAGGTATATAGCACGATGAAGTTGGCTGTTGGCTTGTTTGCTTTAGATTCTATAAAAGAGGCGGTACAGATTCATCAGCAATGCTTGCCGATGCCGTGGTCGGAAGATGTTTTTCATGAAACGCTTAAAGACCCGACCCATATTGGTTTTAAGGGAATCGTTGACGATACTCTTGTTGGATTTATCATGGGGCGTAGGGTAGACCTAGAATCTGAAATACTCACGTTGGTGGTTCATAAAGATTGGCAAAAAAAGGGTATAGGCGCCAAATTATTAAATTTATTTTTGAACTATCTACAACATGAGGGGGTTTGTAGGGTATTGCTCGAGGTGCAGGCGAGCAACACCCCAGCACTTGAGTTGTATCGGGTATTTGGCTTTAAGAAGATTGGTGAGAGAGCAAACTATTATCCCGTTGCAGCAGGGTATTCTCGAACAGCAGATGTGCTGCAGAAAACTTTTTTCTAAAAAACTTTCATTTTTTTCAAAACAGGGGTTGCAACATTCCCTGAAATGTAGTTTATATTCTTAGTGAATACTTTTTCGTAAATATTAACCTAATAAGTGTTAAACCACTTGAATTTTTACGTAGGAATAGCTAAATAACATTTAGCGGATGATTAACTTTAAGAGAAAGGTGATACATGACTAACACACAGAATATTATGCAGTCTCAAGTGACAACTTCTGAGCTTTTGAGCTTGACAACCGAGATTGTTGCTTCATATGTTTCAAACAGTAACGTAGAAGCTGCTGATTTGCCAACTTTCGTTCAGAAGGTTTATGCAAGTCTTACGGATCTTGCAACGGGCAAGGCTTATTCAGCATCTCGTCCAGAGCCTGCTGTTTCCATCAAAAAGTCCATTGCAGAAGACTATATCATTTGTTTGGAAGATGGTAAGAAGCTGAAAATGTTGAAGCGTCACTTGAAGTCTGCTTACAACATGACGCCAGAGCAGTACCGTGAACGCTGGGGATTGGCACCTGATTATCCAATGGTAGCTCCAAGTTACGCGCGTCAGCGTAGTGAGCTTGCAAAGACTATTGGCCTTGGTACCAAGCGCCGTAAGGGTGGACGTGGTATGGAGAAAGCAGCTTAACTGCTCAGTCCAACTATTTATTTAGTTCCTACAAACAAGAACCCCAAGCTTTTTTTGGTTTGGGGTTTTTTTGTTGGAATGTAACCATTTAGTTCCTGCCGGTTCACTTATTTATAATTCGGCTGTTCCAATCCAGCTGTTGATGAGCTGGGAAACATGACGACAAATACCAACTCCACATTCAATTCTTTAGAATCAGCGTAAATCCTCCATCTGATTTAAAGTAGTCGTACTTTTTCTTTAATTGACTTTGGACTTGTTGCTCCCACTTTGTATCCTTTAAAATTATAGGTAAAAGTCGCATACCATGCACCCCTGCATTAATTGTGATTGTTCCACCTTTTTTGCAAAGATATTCCATGATTTTCCAAGCATTTGGGTTTAGAAAAACAAAGGTATTCACATTTTCATAGTGAATTCGGTCAAAACGCCCCTTTGGTAAATTTTCCATGATTCCATTTATATCTGTTGCAGAGGTTACCAAATCTGGTTCTGTGGTTTCATCGTAGTTGATTGTGTAATATTTATTTAATACAGGATCTAAGAGTTTCTCTTGAAAGTTGGATATAGCAAGATTTCGTGTTTCTTCAGTTAGAGGGCCTTTTACAGAACCGAAGGGATCAAATTTGTATTCTCCTTGTCTTAATTTTTCAAGATCATCTAAATAAGGTTGAATCATCGTTTTACCTCTGTTGTCCCGGTATTTCCCCTTTTTTTTTCCTCCACCGATCACTAATTCTTCCCCTTTGAAATCTTCTAGGCTTCGATTAATTTTAGGGGTATAGGTTGTATTTTGGTCCTTGATGGCAAGTTCAATTTGCCACTTTTCGCTTTTTGTTACTGGGCCGATATCGTTCAATTGCTTTAAAAAATCATTTCCCTGAATGAGTTTTGCAAATTCCTCCGCAGAGGGCACGGAACTTATTTGCGCAGGTTGCTCAGTGCTCATGAGCGCTCCGCTATTCATGCATTCCGCAAAGGAAAAAATCAAAGCTCCAATTAAAATTTTATTTAATAATGTTTTGTTGGTCATGATAAAATACTCCTTATTAATATGGTTTTTATATAAATAAATTATGTGGTTACCTTTATTATTTATTATATTATATTGTTGTTTAACATATCGTTAATATTGTATTATATAAAATTTGTTCAACAACAAGCAAAATTCTAGAAAAGGCCGTTTTCACAAAAAGATGCATATTACCAGATTTTTCTGGTATGGCCATAGATGTGACAGAACCAGAAATCCAGATGTTGATTTAAGACTTCAGTCGTTTTAGAATAGGGTCACAAAAATCGGAATTTTATAGGCATTAAGAGGTGTTTGAAGTGCAATTTTCCCTTCGAAAACTCATTAAGTTGGTTGTTTTCCTTTCCTTTTTTCTTGACTATGTCCCTTCTTTTGGATCAGACCCCGTTGAGTTAGAAATTTATGACAGGGGGCTTCCTGCTGGAACTACTTTTGCGCTCAATGCGTCTTATGGCGATGGAAAGGAATCTGAGGAATTTTCTGATATTTTTCCTAAATCTTCAACAGAACCACAACCGATATTAAGAAGTATAAGTTCTAGAAATATTAAAGAAATACAAATGACGTTAACTTTTGTTGATTTCACTAAAACTGCACTATACAAGTCGTTTGTTCCCAAGTTAAGCGTTCTTCTGTCTTTAAAAATAAATCTGTACCCAACAAACATTGAACCAATTCCTGAATACTCTCTACCGCAAGTATGGGGTGATGGCCTGTAGAGCTAGTAACTTGAGGATGCCGAACTTGTGCAAATGTGTCAAGTTTTTCAAATCGACGTGTAGGAGCAATTTGATAATGTCCGGTTAAGCAATTTAGAAATGTCCGGTTTTACCGTTTTCTTATCCAGCACAATGGGTACGTTGTTTCATCACAGAC
>JBDLIP010000014.1 GCA_039714795.1 Pseudomonadota bacterium
ACTAATTGAAATGATCATGGTATCAATTTTTTAGAACCCGTGGACAAAAACTCACTTAAAAAGTCCTAAAATTTGTCCAGTCCATGGGGTGCAGCGCAATTAAAGACCAACCGAATTGATGGACACCTATTTATTACTGTGCTGGCTTATCACATTCTCCACAGCATTCGCTATCAGCTTAAGCAGAAAGGCATCAACTTAAGCTGGAATTCAATCCGTGCAAGCCTTGCGAGCCAATATCGCCTAACAACGATGCTGGAAAAAGACAACGGCCATACTATCCATGTCAGGCAGGCAAGCCAGCCTTCGCAGTGGCATAGAAAAATCTACAATTTACTTGGCGTGGCGCATCATCCTGGAGGAAGGAAGGTGGCGGTCATGTAGAGGGGGGCAAAATCTGTAGTGACTGGAGAGGCAAATTTTTAAAAACGATCCCTTATTTGCCAACGGTTTCACAGCACCGATCACTGAACTTGGGTTAATATATTGCACTATCTTGGACAAAGACAAACTTGGAGGAACCGATAGTAAGAGATGTATATGATCTGGACTCATGCTACCACTTACTATATCTACGTAATTCGATGTACAGATTTCTCGAATTAGGACACGTGTACGCTGAGCAACTTCCCCAGTCAAAATACGATATCGGTACTTGGTGCAAAACACCAAGTGATACTTCAAATCATATAGACTATGTGCACCATGACGATATTTCATACTCTAATTAATACTAAAGTATTCGCCTAAAGGCGAGGATGTTATTCCCATCCCACCTAACGACATAAAAGGACCAATGCTGAAAAGGAGATAAAAAATGACTTGAAGGTAGAAAAATAGGTCAATAAAATTTTGTTGATGCAGTGCTCCATAGACGAAATCATAGTGATACGAACAGGAAAAAAAAGTTCTTGACTCAGGTGCAATTAGAGAACCATCCCTATTAATCTCATTCTTGGCTTACTTTACCTTCTTTTCCAAAAGGCCGACCCACAACCACAATGCCTAGCTGATCAGGCTTAAGAAGCATTTTTGCCAGCTCATTGAGCTCATTCAAGGTAATGTTTTCTATAATTTCTTGCCGTTTTTGAAAGTAATTCACATCAAACTGATAGATCTGGTACACCTTCAGATACCGCGCTACAGCGGCAGAGCTTTGAAAACGCAGTGGAAATGAGTTGATCAAATACTTTTTGGCATTTTCAAACTCTTTTTGTGTGACTCCGTGCTCTTGCAAACGCCGCCACTCAGACTTCAATAAATCTATGGCCTCTCCGGTTTGCAGATGCGATGTGCCAAGATTCCCGGCAACGAGACCACTGTGCACACGCGGATTCATCCACGATCCAACATAGTACGCATACCCCTTTTTGATGCGAATTTCTTCCATCAGCCGTGAGGTCATACCGCCCCCTAAAATATAGAGAAGGAGATCAGCTGCAACAAAATTTTTATGACCATAACGCCACCCTTTTTGAGCAAAGACAATCGTGCTTTGAGGAATATCTTGCTCAACCAAAATCGGCTCTTTCCAATTTTGTGGCTTGGTGTTAGCAACCGAAGTCACAGGTTTTCCCTGAGGTAACTTTCCAAACGCCATATCCAACAGCCTTCCAGCTTCTGTAACGCTAATCTTACCTGTAATACCAATAATAAGATCGGACTTAACCAGGTATTTTTGCAAATATGATTTGATGTCCTTTTGCTTTAGAGAGCGGACAGATGCCTCATTTCCGTAAGTGGGACGTCCATAAACATGCTCAGGAAACAATGCTTTGCTTAACGAGCGTTGCGCTAGCGCTTTTGGATCTTTTTTGATATTCGACAGGTGAGTCAACAACAAACGCCGAACATGTTCAAGAGCTTGAAGTGAAAGATTGGGTTGAGTCAGGATTAAGCCAAGCAACTGAAAGGATTCCTCTCGATTGCCATGGATAGTTTGCAGGGTGCCTGAGAAAAAATCCAAGCCTGCGTTGAAATCAATTCCTATAGCCAGGTCCTGCATCTTGGCCACCAATGCCTTTTTATCCATAGGACCTGCACCCTGCATCAACATACTTGATAACATTTCGGCGGTTCCTGACTTGCCCTTGGGATCAACGGAACTGCCTCCAGCAAAGCTAAAGCTCATGGAAATAATAGGACTTGTGGAATCGTAAGTGTACCAAGCCTTGATGCCTCCCGGACTTGTTATTTCTTGCACTTTGATAAAAGCATCAGCTTTAAACGAAAAAATGAAGAGTGACAAACAAAGAGTTAAAAACCGTGTCATGCTTACTGCACTTTCTTGGTTGGCAAAAGGATAGCCGTTACATGTTGAGGATTTTTTAAAATTTCCTGAGCCACTTGTTGTACTTGCTTCAGAGTTACTGCCTTAATGCGGTCAGGCCACATTTCAACATCATCAATCGTTAAACCCATAGCCAAGACTGATCCAATCTCTCTGGCTCCAGCAAAAGCTGGGTCCTTTTCATAATCAAGGCCTGCCAACATGCGCCGTTTAGCATCACTGACGTCTTTTTCTGTCAATACTCCAGACAAGAAATCACTCAAAACCGTATCGATTGCACGTTCTAATGTTTTAATTTTGTTGCCTGGAGTTGGTTGAGCCGCTACTAAAAATACCGAAGGACCACGGGAATCTGGATCATAAGCGACCCCTACCCAACTGGCGATTTTTTGTTCATGCACGAGTGCATTATAAAGGTAGCTTGTGGCACCCCCTCCACCTAAAATAAAACTTAAAACTTGGATTGCATATGGTTTCTTGCCATCTGTTAAAAGATTTGGTGCTGGATACAAACGCTCGAACTTTGCATGCTCCACTAAGGGACTTTGCAAGACGACACGTTGCGCCACACCTCTATGTTGCGGTTCTTGCAAATTTTTAACCCTGGGTAGGGATGCGCCTTTTGAAATCTTACCGAAATGCTTTTGTACCAAGGGCCTGACTTCTTCAACCGTAATATCTCCTGCATAAACCGCAATTGCGTTATTGGGCACATACCAAGTTTGATAAAAATTCTGTGCATCTTCTAGGGTGTATGTTTCAATCTCATGTTCCCAACCAATGACGGGCCGGCCATAAGGGTGATGCCAGAAAAATGTATTCATAGTGGCTTCACCGAGGATTGCTCCAGGCTTGTTGTCAATGCGCATGCGCCGCTCTTCCAGCACCACTTTGCGCTCAACATCCACATGTTTTGGAGAGATTGTCAGCTTGGACATTCTGCCAGCTTCAAGCTGTATTACGCGCTCCAACTGAGTTTTGGGAACATGTTGATAGTAATAGGTCAAATCTCTCGAGGTTGCCGCATTTTGATTGCCGCCCAAACGAGAAATCACTTCCGAGAATTTCCCGGCTGGAACCGCAGATTCTCCTTCGAACATCAGATGTTCTAGGAAGTGAGCCATGCCAGATTTTCCATCTGGATCGTCCATACCCCCTACTTTGTAAAAGATCGTCTGTGAGACGATGGGAACTCTAGGATTAGTAATAACCACAACCTGCAACCCGTTTTCAAGGGTAAACGTCTTGGGGTGAAATACCCCTCTAGATTCTGCCCACGCAAATTCATCTGTGAGCAGAAAGCAACATATAAAAAGGCTAAAAGCAATGCGCCAAATCAAGATGCAACCTCAACTGATTTGCTGACATCTGATTTCTGACTTCTGGTTTCTGTATCGCTGGGCAATTCTTTACCAGTCAAACGTTGATGCTCTTCCTGAGGATCAATAACTTTTCCAGGTTCCTTTCGGTCAACCGAAAGAATATCTTTGATAAAGCTATCTTGTTGTGCGCTGTCGACGCGTGCTTCCCTATTAATCGTTTCACGTATTTGTGGATCACGATCCTCAAGGGCTCCTGCCTTTTGCAGCAGGGCTATTTCACCCTTGGATTTATCAGATGTATCAACAGCAACAGTTCTTGAAACACCCGACATAATGGCGTTACGGGCTTGGTCTTTTGGTGTAGTCTCGTGTGGACGCGGGGCCCCAGGACTTGGTGTTGGCAACTCTTTCATATTCGGTGGCACGACCAGCCCCTGGCTTGGCTGCACAGTAAATTCATCCGGGGTGTTGCGTTCAAGCCCTAAAGCTTCTCGAGTTTTGTCGCACCCTGTTAAAACCAATACACTTGCACTCAAAAAAATAAAAGAAAATGATAAACGCACCATTATTTTGCAACTCCTTTTGCTCTCGTATAACCCAAAACTAAGCTGACTGCTTGGACATAAGCCATGAATCCAGCAAAATCAAACCCACACCAACCGTTACTGCACAATCAGCGATATTAAACGTTGGCCAGTGGTATCCTACAAGATAAAAATCCAAAAAATCTACCACAGCTCCAAATCTCAGTCGATCAATCAGATTTCCAACTGCGCCACCGATGATCATCCCAATTCCGCAACTCACCATGAGAGTGTCAACTTTGGCAAGCCACCATAATAGCCCTAAGACGATCAATATGGCAATGCCAGATAGAACCCACGGCATAAATTCAGCACTTGAGCTAAACATACTAAAGCTCACGCCTCGATTCCAGGCCAGCGAAAAGTCAAAAAAACCAGGAACGATAACAACCCGTTTCAGATCAGACAGGGCATCTAACACCAACCACTTTGTGACCTGATCCATTATTAAGATCACAAACGCAATAATCAACCCTAGACGTGGTGGTTTCATTGCTCGCCTCTCACGAGCCCACAGTTTTGAAAGAAGCAGAACTTTTCTGCACAATTTTTAGACACCGTTGACACAAATCCTCATAGATAGGGTGCAGCCCTACTTCACTCAGTATCTTCCAACATCGATTACACTTGTGTCCTCTTGCATCTTGTACAACAACGCCAATACCTTTCCCATCCGAACCTTGATAAGCATGTTCAGGAGAAGAGCTTGACTTCAGCAAAACAGTTGAAGCAATGGACATCTCAGCCCAATCGATACGGTAATCCACAGTTTCATTTGGGTCATAAACTTCCAGAAGTGCTTGTAGGCTGGAACCAATTTTACCGCTAGCGCGAGCCAACTCTAACGCTTCGGTCATCGTTTTGCGAATTGCTCTTAAGTTTTGAAATTTATCAGATAAATCCTCATCTTTCCAAGAACTTGAAATATCAGGAAATTTTTGCAAGTGCACACTGCTATTTTTATCACCATAACGAGCCCACCAAGCTTCTTCAGCTGTAAAGCATAAAACGGGCGCCAGCCAAGTCACTAAACAATCAAATAGATGCGTAAAGACTGTACGCATCGCTCTGCGTGTTGAATTGTCGGGTGCGTCACAGTAAAGCACATCCTTGCGGACATCAAAATAAAAGGCCGACAGATCAACTGAGCAAAAATGATGCAAAGCCGAAAAAAAGGCTTGAAATTCATAATTTTCAATGGAATCTCGCATCAGCTGATCCATCTCATGTAAGCGATGCAACACCCAGCGTTCAAGCTCCGGCATGGCTTCATAAGATACGCGCTCATGTTCTGTAAAACCCGAAAGACCCCCAATCAAATATCGAAATGTATTGCGAAGACGCCTATAGGTATCTTGCTGATACTTAAGAACTTCGGGCCCAAGGCGTAAATCTTGGGAACAATCCGAAGCCACAACCCATAGTCGGAGCATCTCAATTCCCATTTCATCAGCAATCTTTATTGGTGAGACAACATTGCCAAGTGACTTCGACATCTTACGCCCTTGCCCATCTAGAACATAGCCATGGGTAAAGATCGCCTGAGCTGGGGCCTCTCCCCTGGTGCCACATGACTCGAGCAGGGAAGATTGAAACCAACCGCGGTGTTGATCAGACCCTTCTAGATATAAATCAGCCGGCCAGGTTAGGGTTTCACGTTTTTCAAGCACAAAAACATGGGTACAGCCAGATTCAAACCAAACATCAACGATGTCCTTAACAACGTCATAATCTTCTGGGTTATATTTGGGCGCTAAGAATGCCTTTGGATCCCCTGCAAACCAAATATCAGAACCTTTTTCTCGCACAGCTTCAACAATTCGAGCGTGTATGGCCTTATCTCGCAACGGTTGACCCGTTTGCCTATTCACAAAGACGGGGATAGGCACGCCCCAAGCACGTTGCCTTGAGATACACCAGTCTGGACGATCCTGAACCATGGACTCAATCCGGCGTTGTCCCTTTGCTGGGAACCAACGTATTTTAGAAATTGCCTCCAAGGTTTTTTGACGCAGATTTTGACTTTCCATGGAGATAAACCATTGCGGCGTGGTGCGAAAAATCAAAGGCGCCTTGGATCTCCAGGAGTGCGGATACGAGTGCTGAATTTCAGTATGGTAGAGTAAGCTTCCCACATTCTCTAAAGACTCAACCACCTTAGGGTTAACCTTGAAGACGTGTTGGCCGGCAAACTCGGGAATTGAATCAACAAAAAGCCCATCATCTGTAAGAGTATGCGGAATCTCAAGGTCAAATTCACGACCAAGCTCAAAATCTTCTTGGCCATGCCCAGGAGCCGTGTGCACAAAACCAGTCCCTGTCTCAGTTGTGACATGCTTTCCTGGTAATAGGGGAACCGTGAAATCATAACCCTTATCGAACAAAGGATGCCGGCAGCTGGTCTCTTCCAGTTGCGATCCTGGAAAGGTTTCGAGAATTTTAAACTTAACCCCTGTTGCGGCACTCATATCCTCGATCAGTTCTTGAGCAAACACCAGTTTCTCGCCAACCTTTGCCAGGGAATTTTCTCCTGCAGCTTCAACGGTAGCTACCACATAAATGACCTCTTTGTGGTAAGCAACAGCCCGATTACCGGGCAGTGTCCATGGAGTCGTAGTCCAAATAACAATTGATGTGTCTTTTAGGATTGGGTTGGACGTTTGTGCGATCGGAAAGCGAACATAAATAGAAGGCGAGGTTCGATCGTGGTATTCTACCTCAGCGTCTGCCAAAGCCGTTTTTTCAACCACCGACCACATTATGGGTCTTTCGCCCCTGTAAAGACTCCCATCAAGTAAAAATTTACCGAGTTCTTCAACGATCTGTGCCTCGGCCTCTGGTACCATAGTAGTATAAGGTGTTTCCCATTCACCCATTACTCCTAAACGTTGGAATTCTTCTGATTGAATTTTAACCCAATGATCAGCAAAAGTGCGGCATTCCTGCCGGAATTTTAGAATAGACACTTCGTCCTTATTTTTCTTGGCCTTACGATATTTTTCCTCAATCTTCCATTCAATAGGCAATCCATGACAATCCCAACCAGGAACGTAAATAACCTGCTTTCCCAACATATGCTGGCAGCGATTTACGATGTCTTTCAAAACCTTGTTCATACCGGTGCCAAAATGAATGTGACCATTGGCATAAGGAGGACCATCGTGCAGAATAAACTTCTCATTCTTTTGTCGCAAATCCCGCATTTTGGAAAAGAGCTGAGTCTCTTGCCAATGCTTTAGAATTTCCGGCTCCCGCTTGGGCAAATTCGCCCGCATGGAAAAGGAAGACTTAGGAAGAAAAACGGTATCTTTATAATCGCGTGACATGTTCTTAGGGCCAATCCTAAAGTGAATAATGATTGCTTAAGGGGCAGTAAAGCATACTTGAAGGATGTTATCTAGTAACTTGAGGCTCTAGAACTTGTGCAAACGTGTCAAGTTATTCAAACCAAGCTTCATCCCCCACGAGCCTTCATCCCGGCCATCCATTCCTATACCTGAAGGAGCTGGTTGGGGAAATGGAATCCAGTTTTTTATTGTTATACTGTGGAAAAATGTCAGGCGAGAATTCCTTTGTTTTACCCTAAAGCCGCATCTCCACTGCTTTGCGTTTGACTGCTTGGGCAATTTTTTCCATTGATCGCATCTCAATTTGCCGGATACGTTCGCGGGACAGTCCAAAATCTTCAGCAATGACGGACAGTGTAACCGGTTTGTCTTTCAGGTGTCGCTCAGAAAAGATGCGTTGTTCTCTAGGGTTTAGACAACTGAGAGCGTAATCAAGGAGCTCGCGACGCTTTACCCGTTCCTGTGCATCCGCTATTTCTACTTCTTGGTTGGTGGTTTCATCTTCAAGCCAGTCTTGCCATTCGCCACCGCGCTCATCGGAGACAGGGGCGTTCAATGAATAATCTCCTGACAAACGTTGTTCCATCTCTCGGGCATCTTTTTCAGGGACATTAAGTTCTCGAGCAATAATGGTATATGTTTCCTCTTCTGAAGTGTCTATTTCAAGCTGTTCCAGGCGTCTCCTCATTCTACGCAGACCAAAAAAGAGCTTTTTTTGTGAAGCTGTCGTGCCCATGCGCACAAGTGACCAGGATTTCAACACGTATTCCTTTAGGCTGGCATGAATCCACCACGAAACATAAGTGGAAAAGCGCGCCCCTTTTTCAGGGTCAAAGCGTTTCAAACCTTCCATGATTCCCACTGCACCTTCCGAGATGAGATCGTTTAAGGGAAAGCCATAACCACGATAACCAGCAGCGATTTTTGCAACGAGCCTTAAGTGGCTATTTACTAATTTTTCTGCGGCCTTTTCGTCCTTTTTCTCTTGCCAAAGTTTGGCTAGACGATATTCTTCTTCAGCTTCCAGCATAGGAAATTTATGCATTTCTCTCAGGTAGTTTGGTAAAGAATCTGTGTATTTCTGCTGCATATATCCACCAATAATCAATTATCTCTTACTAATAATAATACGCTCCTATTATTAATAATTTATACAAAAAAATTATTAAGAAGTAAACTCTTCAAGTAAGCTAATAAGCTTTGTCATGTCCGCAGGAGACTTGGCTTGAAAATGCATCTCATTGTTTTGAATTGGATGCATAAGGTGCAGTTCAGCGGCATGAAGCGCGTGGCGATTTTTTGTAGAGCCAAATTCCGCTGCAACCCTTTTAAGTTCCAAGGGTGCTGTGCGTGGAAGACGTCCGTAAACTTGATCACCAATCACAGAGTGACCGATAGATGCCATGTGCACACGTATTTGATGTGTGCGGCCAGTTTCCAGCTTACATTTCACTCGAGCGGCATGCATGCCAAAAATCTGCTTAACGGCATAGTGCGTACGGGCAGGTTTACCGCTGTGGGGAAGCACCGTCATTTTTTGCCGGCTCCGGGGATGTCTACCGATATTTCCCTCAATGACACCAGCAAGAGGCTTAGGGATGCCCCAAACAAGGGCTTCGTACTCTCTTCCCAGGCTGCGATTGGCCAGCTGTTCAGAGAGATTCTGGTGCGCGTTATCATTTTTTGCAACAACCAACAATCCGCTGGTTTCTTTGTCTAGGCGATGGACAATGCCAGGACGACGAATGCCTCCAATACCTGACAATTCCTGCCCGCAGTGGAACAGTAGTGCGTTTACAAGGGTGTTGTCTGGATTGCCTGGAGCAGGATGAACCACCATACCGGCAGGTTTGTTGATGATAATGATATCGGCATCTTCATAAACGATGTTGAGAGGAATGTCTTGCGGTTCAAGGACGCCTTCCTCTACTTCTGGAATTTCGAGATGGATTGTCTGATCTGTATGCACTTTCTTGGCAGGATCCAATGTGGGTTGGTTTTTGGTCGAAACATGGCCCTCAAGAATCAAATTTTTGATGCGGGTTCGAGTGAGCTCTGGGCAAAGAGTTGTGAGGGCTTTGTCTAAACGGGTCAGATCAAGCTCTTGTGGAATGATAATCGTTTTTAAAATATGGGCAGGCATCAGCTGTTTTTAACTAAACTTATACCCATAGCGCAAACCAAGACTTGTCAGACCTGGATTGTTTGAGGTGAGCGAAGCGTTGGAAGCGTGATCCAACATGACTGAAAGGGTGTGATTCTGGCAAAATTCAACGCCCAGACTTACACTTTCACGGAACAGTCCTTGAGATCCTAGCGCTTGACGTTTGGACGATTTTTCAGCAGTGCGGCCGTTGTGGAGTTCACCTCCAAGGGAGAGTTCGAGAAATATGGGGGAGTAAATGGCGAAATGCCAGGTAAGGCCTCCATAAAATTGGCTCGTTCCCCCCTGGGTGTTGATGCTGACGCCTAAGTGGGGGCGCGGTGACCAAATGTAGTCAAGGATGGAATCATCTGGAATTGTGAATAGAAGCTCTGCATTGACATTTGCTCCCTTTTCATAGCGTTGATCCAAATTGGTTTTTATGTCGTGATACAGCAGACCCGCGCGGATTTCTTCGATAGTATCAGAAGATTCACTATGTGCTGTGGGCGCTATAACAAGGGCAAAAAAAGCTGCAGTTACACAGTAAGATAGATTGGGTATGACCATAACTCCCTAATTCATAATTATACCGAAGCCGAATCAAACTGTTGGTTTTCCGATGTACTCGAAGTGCTCATTTACTCATATAAACAGCGCGCTTTGAGTGCGCCATAAACCTCAACATTTTGATTTAGCAAGAGTATATTCAACTAAAATGCTCCTGACTCTACCAGAAATTAAGGGGCTTGGGGAGTCCTGAAAGAAGAAATATTTTTTTCCTTATGCGTTCTGAGTTTCAAGCTATTTCTGTATCGAATGCGTTTTTAGCCTCTTGACCCAGAGGAAATGTCTTTATAATCTGGGAAAGATTCAGACGGTGTCGATTCGGAAGCATATTCTAAAAGCGTAGGTTTCCTGGGTGCTTAACCTGGGTGTTGGCTGTTTGCCGGAAGGAAGTTTGTGCTCTTGAAGATCATTTCGTCTTAAAAATTAGAATATTGGAGTATTTGATTATGTTGCGGCTTGGGTTATGGAACTGTGGGTGCTGTCAGTGCGCTAAGGGGATGCAGGACAATGTTTAAAGACGTTGTACAATTATCAGGCAAACAACGAGTTCATGTGGATCGCTCACGTGACCGGCTGTTGACCAGTTTCAGTAAGGCAACCCTTGAAAATCGATATTTATTACCTGGAGAGAGTTACCAAGATGCTTTTGCACGGGTGGCAAGCTACTATGGTGAGGATCAAGCTCATGCCCAGCGGATTTATGATTACATCAGCCGTTTGTGGTTTATGCCTGCAACTCCAGTGTTGAGTAATGGAGGTAGCAATAGGGGATTGCCGATCTCATGCTTTTTAAACGAGGCGGATGATAGCTTGGCTAGCATTGTTGATATTTGGACTGAAAATGTGTGGCTGGCTTCTCGAGGTGGTGGTATTGGAAGTTACTGGGGGAACTTGCGATCCATTGGGGAGAAGATATCTATCAATGGGACCACTTCTGGAATCATGCCCTTTATCCGTGTGATGGACACATTGACTCTAGCAATTAGCCAGGGTTCGCTGCGCCGCGGTAATGCAGCCGTTTATTTACAGGTAAGCCATCCCGAGATCGAAGAGTTTATTGAAATTCGTCGCCCCACTGGTGGGGATCCAAATCGTAAAGCACAAAATTTGCACCATGGAGTTTTAATTCCCGATGCATTTATGCGCGCAGTTGAAAACGATGAAGAATGGGCCTTGATCAGTCCTCGGGATGGCTCAGTCATACGAATGTTGTCAGCACGTGCTTTGTGGATTCGGCTTCTAACAGCGCGAGTCGAGACTGGAGAGCCGTACTTCATCTTTATTGATAATGTTAATCGAGCTATTCCAGAGCATCATAAGCTTGCAGGTCTTGCTGTTAAGATGTCAAATTTGTGTAGTGAGATTACGCTTCCAACTGGTATTGATCACCATGGAAAACGGCGTACAGCTGTATGCTGCCTGTCATCTGTGAATTTAGAATACTTCAATGAATGGCGCGATGATCCTCTGTTTATTGAAGATATTTTGCGATTTTTAGACAATGTATTGGATGATTTTACCACCCGTGCTCCTGATACGATGGCTTCAGCTCGTTATGCAGCTATGCGTGAGCGCAGCGTGGGACTTGGTATGATGGGTTTTCACTCTTTTTTGCAGGCCAATGAAATCCCAATTGAGTCAGCCCTTGCCAAAGCGTGGAATAGAAAAATATTTAAGCACATTGATGCGCAGTCCCAGATTGTGTCAGAAAAGTTGGCAGATGAAAAGGGAGCCTGTCCGGATGCAGCCGAATTTGGCTTTAATAAACGCTTTTCAAATACTACGGCAATTGCTCCCACGGCTTCAATTTCCACAATCTGCGGTCAAACATCGCCCGGTATTGAACCTTATGCAGCCAATAGCTATAATCACAAAACCCTTTCAGGTAGCTATAGTGTACACAACAAGCATCTTGAAAAGTTGTTGCAAGAAAAGGGTAGAGATGATGAGGAAACTTGGACCTCGATTACGGTGAATGAAGGATCTGTGCAGCATCTGGACTTTTTGTCTGATCACGAAAAAGCTGTATTTAAAACGGCATTCGAAATTGATCAGCGTTGGCTAATCGACTTATCTGCAGATCGTACACCCTTTATCTCTCAGGCTCAATCTTTGAATGTATTTATGCCTTCTAATATCCACAAGCGTGATTTACATCAAATTCATTTTCAAGCATGGCAACGAGGGGTAAAAAGTATGTATTATTGCCGTTCAAAGTCGATTCAACGAGCTGAAGTTGTGGCAACAAACCATATGCAAAGAGGGGTTGTGGCTGCAAACGATGCAGTTGCGATACAGCCCGAGATAAATTATGAAGAATGCTTAGCCTGTCAGTAACTTAGAGGAGCTTAAACTTTAATGTCATTGTTAGATGCAAATCCTGTCTACAAGCCTTTCCGTTATCCTTGGTGTTATGATGCTTGGCTCACTCAACAACAAATTCACTGGTTACCGGAAGAAATTCCCTTAGCTGATGATGTACAGGACTGGCATAACAAACTAAGTGCCCAGGAGCATCATTTGCTCACCCAAATATTTCGCTTTTTTACACAAGCGGATATTGAAGTTAACAACTGTTACATGCAACACTATTCCCGTGTATTCAAGCCTACAGAAGTAGCGATGATGCTTGCAGCCTTTTCTAACATTGAAACCGTTCACATTGCAGCTTATTCGCACTTGTTGGATACAATTGGCATGCCCGAAACTGAATACTCAGCTTTTTTGCACTATAAGCAGATGAAAGACAAGTATGACTATATGCAGCTCTTTGGGGTCGATACAAAAAGTGATATTGCCAAAACTTTAGCCGTTTTTGGAGCCTTCACTGAGGGCCTGCAATTGTTTGCAAGTTTTGCGATTTTGATGAATTTTCCTCGCTTTAATAAGATGAAGGGAATGGGACAAATTGTTTCGTGGTCGGTTCGTGATGAAACCCTACATACACAATCGATTATTCGGTTGTTTCGCACCTTCATTGGTGAATTTCCAGAAGTATGGACTGATGAGCTGAGGTCAGATCTCTACGAAGCTTGCCGCACAATTGTGCGTCATGAAGATGCCTTTATTAACCTTGCTTTTGAGCTTGGTCCGATTCAAGGGCTTACAGCTGATGAAATTAAAAACTATATACGCTACATCGGGGATTTACGCTTAACCCAACTGGGCCTGCAGCCAATTTTTCATATTCAAAAAAATCCTTTGCCTTGGTTGGATGCCATGTTAAATGCAGTTGAGCATGCTAATTTCTTTGAAAATCGATCGACTGAATATTCACGAGCTGCAACGCAAGGGTCATGGGAGAGTGCGTTTGATTAGGTGTTTGCACCTAGCAGAGCCCTACAAATTAGGCCGTGCAAAGCTCGTGTTCAGCGACAATTAGAATTGCGCATCAACGACAATTAAAATTGCGGATTGTCGTTGCGTAATTGCAACCCTTGCATCCCCCCTAAAAAGGGGGTGAACTTCGGTCAGAATTTCTGGCCAATAGGAGGGAATCAAGCCATTGTTAAAAATACGCAGTAGATCAAGTTTAGAAAATTCTGGATAGACTAATGGAAAAAATAATTGCCGCCATGCGCGCCCACCTAATAAGTTTGCGCCTGTGTGCTTCAACCTTCTCAGGCTTGATCCACAAAGAATAAAGCTTACTCCAAGATTCTCAATCATCCAGTGAACCTCATCAAGTATTCCAGGAATTTTTTGAACCTCATCAATAATAATAGGCTTATTGATACCTTTAGCAAAATGATATTGAATCTCTTCTCGTAATACAGAAGGATTTATCGAATAATTTAAGTAATTATTATGTATTAAAAAATCATAATAAAGACTTACTTGAAAATTATTCTTTAGAAATGTTGATTTTCCAGTTTTACGTGCTCCCCATAAAAATAAAGATTGATTTTGGGGAAGATCTATTTTTAGGTAACGCTTAAGCGCTTTTTTCCGTTGCATTGCATTATCCTTTTATCCTATCTTAACATCAGTAATTGTGTGATTTTTTAAGCGTAGAGTTTAAGTAATATGAAACAGTTGTTGTTGAAAGCTTTTTTGATCGTTTTTGCGGTTGGTTTATTTACTGGCAGTGCTACAGCTTCCCCAAAAATTAATCTTAAAAATTTTCCCAATGCAGCGTTGCAACAACAAGCAGCGGTTTTTTTTCAAGAGCTGAAGAAACAGTACGCTGAAAAAACAAACCCTTCTGATCTTTCAGACCTCCAAATTATATGTTCTCAGCTTAAGATTCGTGAAGCACTGGCGAATAAGCATACTTACAACTGGAGCAAAACTGATGAATGCCTGGAATCCCTCCTAACGCATGGTCATGATGATTATCAGACCTGGTTGTTATATGCGCTCTCTTTGCAAGCTTATTCTCCAACATCTAGTTTGCGGGTCAAAACGCTTTATCAGCAACAATTTGTGTTTGCCGCTACTCAAGCTTACAGTGCTGCCAAAACCCCTCACGAAAAGGCAGTTGTTTTATGGCTGGTGGGCGAAGTCTTTGCCGATAAACAGCTTAAGAACCGAGCCACTAAAATTCTAGCTAAGTCAAAAATTCAGGAGAAATTACGCGAAGCCATTGCCACATACCCCAATATATTGGCTCCTTATGAAATGACGGTCAAAGAGAAAACAGCAACGGGGCAAGTTTGTATCAAGTGGACTCACCCTCTCAACCGGCATGCAAACAATATGAAAGATTTCATTGAAGTCACACCTAATGTAAAAGATCTAGGAGTCAGTGTTCAAGGGGCTGAGTTTTGCTTGCAAGGACTTGAGTTTGGGAAAAGTTACGAGATTACCTTAAAACCTGGATTGCCTGGAATTCGTGATTTAAAACTGCAAACCACTGAAACATTAGCTGCTTACATCCCAGATCGCCAATCGATGGTTGCCTTTCGAGAACATGGTTATGTTTTGCCACAAAAGGGACCTAAAATTTTACCGCTGACAACCATCAATGTGGACAAAGTAAAGGTTCAGGTCTTTTCTGTGCCCAATCGCAACCTTAGCCAAGCACTCAACTCAGGCAAATTTTTAAGTCAAATCGATCGGTGGGATCGAAAAAAACTAAAAACTCAAGAAGCCGAAAGACTTTGGCAAGGTACCTTTGAGATTGTCCAAAAAGCAAATTATCCTGTCACCACTGGTTTACCACTTGAACAAATGCTCAAATCAGACCTGAAACCGGGTTTATACGTGGTGCAAGCTACACAGGATGAAGGCGAGCAAGAACGATGGAATACACCCAAAGCCACTCAATGGTTTGTAATCAGTGACCTTGGTTTGAGCACAATTACAGGCCCAGATGGCCTGCATATTTTAGTGCGTTCCCTGCAATCGGCTACCCCGCGCCGCGGTGTTGTTGTTAGCCTGGTTGCTAGAAATAACCGAATCTTGCAAAAACAAACCACAGATCGCAATGGTTATGCACGTTTTGAACCTTCCTTGATTGCAGGCATAGGGGGGAACAGCCCCTTGTTCATTCAAGCCGTTACATCAGATGCCAGCGATTTTAGTTTGTTGAATTTGAATACAAGTGCGCACGATATGACAGATCGAGGAGACAAAGGACGTGTCCTGACAAAAGGTCCTGATGCTTTTCTTTATGCGGAAAGGGATCTGTATCGCCCTGGCGAAGAGGTCAATGTTGTAGCTCTTCTGCGCGATCAAAAAGGACAAGCCATATCAAATGTGCCCATTGTCTTTAAGGTTAAGCGACCAGATGGTGTAGAAGTTCTGCGTAAAATTGTTGCTGATGAAGGGGCGGGTGCACACAAATTAAAAATTCCCACTTCCCCAACGAGTCGAACAGGAGAGTGGACCATTTTGGCTTATGTAGACGTGAATTCAGCACCTATCGGGCGATTTGAATTTAAGCTTAACGATTTTGTGCCACCGCAAATTGAGGTTAAACTCAAAAATGATAAAAAACTTTTAACGCCGCATTCGAAAATGCAACTTGGTGTTGAAGCATCTTACTTATTTGGAGCTCCAGCACAGTCCCTTAAAGTCGAGGGAAGTTTGAATCTTAGACAAGCAAAACAACCGTTTACCCAGTGGAAAGCCTATTGCTTTGGCCTAGAAGAAAAATCTTGGCAGTCCAAGCGTATCGCTCTTTTAAAGTCAAAAACGGATACTAACGGAAAGGTTCAATTGAACACAGAGTTGCCTTCC
This sequence comes from Pseudomonadota bacterium, assembly GCA_039714795.1. Classification (NCBI taxonomy): domain Bacteria; kingdom Pseudomonadati; phylum Pseudomonadota; species Pseudomonadota bacterium. Next base: position 16,440 of record JBDLIP010000014.1, read on the forward strand.
GCGCCAGAGACAACCCATATTTTGGAAGTGCACGCTGGTGTTACCGTGCATGAAATCAGTGGAAGGCCGCGCACAGTTAAGCAATCAATTCCCTTTTGGCATCAAAAATTTGCTATAGGAATTGCACCGCAGTTTAAAGACAAAGTGGCACCATATCGAGGCATGGCTAGATTTTCAGTCATTGCAGTTAATGCAAAAGGAATATTGCAAAACGTGCCTCAGGCTGCTTATAAGCTTTACCGGGAAAATGTGGAATACGCTTGGTTTAAAGAAGGAGCTCGTTGGAAGTATGAAGCCATTGTTACAGACGAAGTTATAGCAGAGGGTAATATAAGGCTGCATGCAAAGAAGCCGGCCAGTCTAAAAGCACAGGTCAAGGGTGGTCGTTATCGTCTAGAGGTTTATGATTTAGATGCAAACGTTGCTTCCAGCATTCGTTTTCGTGCTGGTTGGGGAAGTGATTTTACAGGTAAACGTCCAGATAAAATTGATCTGACTACAGATAAAAAGTCCTACAAACCTGGTGATAAAGTTGAGGTGTTTGTCAAACCACCTTATGCAGGACAATTGGTTATATACACGGCAGGACAACGCATGCATCCCGTTTATACTGGCGCAATATTAAAAAAGGGCAAAGCCTTTACGTTTCCATTGCCCCAGAATTTGGCAAATGGTGCAGGAACCTATCTGTATGCCACCGTGTTTCGTCCCTTTGATGCCAAGCGTAAGCAAAAAGCAGATCGTGCCATCGGTTTGCATTGGCTTGATTTTGATACAAGTGATGCACATCTACCAATAGAGTTGATCGTTCCTGAAAAGTCCCATCCAAATAAAACGCTTGAGTCAGAGGTCAAGCTTTCAGGAATTAAAGAACCTACTTATTTGACTGTAATTGCTGTGGATGACGGCGTGCTCCAGCTCACCAACTTTGCACCCCCAGACCCTCTAAAGTATTACTTCTCTCAGAAGGCCTTGGCATATCAAATTCGCGATGTCTATGGCCAACTGATCAATCCGGACAATACCAAACCTGGATCATTTCGTGTTGGCGGAGACGGAGGTGAGACCATAAGCCGATCTCTGGCAGAGCTGCCGATCAAATCAACGAAAATCGTCAGTCTGTTTTCAGGGCTTGTGCAAGCAGATGCTCAAGGCATGGCGCGGGTACCATTGCAGATTCCAGAGTTTGCCGGACGCTTAAAAGTGATGGCGGTTGCCTGGAACAAAACCCAGATGGGATCCGTCTCCAAACCAATCAAAGTCCATGATGATGTGGTGGTTCAGGTGACGGTTCCGCGATTCCTCGCCAAGGGTGATGAGGCAGATCTTATGGTTCAGTTACTGAATCAGGAAGGCGCGCCAGGCGCTTACAAATTGAAAGTGGATTTTGCGGAAGCGTTTGCTGAATTAGAGTCATTAAATTTTGAGTTTGAACTCGAGCGCAAGCAACAGTTGCAAAAACCCATCCAGATCAAAGCATCACAAATGGGAGTGGGTAAGCTGCTGCTCACGTTAACGGCTCCCGATGGTCAAGAGATTCAGCGCCACTTTGAAATCGGTATCAGGCATGCTGCGGTTCCAGTCACCAAAAAAGTGAATCGCTACCTGCAACCAGGAGAAACAACAACCTTTTCGATCAAGCCGAACATGACAAATGTGCACTTGCAAGCAGGGGCCAATCCGTTTTTTGCACGGTTTGATCTGATCCAAGGCTTGAGGGATTACCCTTATCGGTGCCTCGAGCAAACAACGAGTCGGGCTCTGGCCTTTCTGGCAAGCTTACGATTAAAATCTGGGGCGAAACAAACCCGTGATCGAAAAGCTGTGCAACAGGCGATACGTAGAATTTTTTCGTATCAAAGAATCGATGGTAGTTTTGGCATGTGGTCGTCTTATCACAACAGTGAGCTTTGGCTGACGGCCTATAGCTCTGATATGCTCTTGCAAGCCAAACAACAGGGCTTTGCATTGCCTGAAGTGTCCTTTAAGGCAATGATACGCTGGTTCAAACAGCAACTAAGTCGCTCACCACGTTCAGAAGAATCAGCCACTTATCATGCTTATTACCACTATTTGCTGGCCAAAAGCCGCCAAGGTGATTTTTCCAAACTGCGCTATTTTGGAAGCTTTCATCGCAATCTTTTGCAAAACCCAAGTAGTGCGGCCTTTATGGGGGCGAGCTTTGCCTATTATGGTGATTTCAAACAGGCGCATCACTGGTTTGAAAAAGCACGAACTTTGTTACAATCCAGCCCCATACAAATAGATGTTTTGGGAGATAATGACTTTGGCCCTGCTCAATTCTGCGATCTCGCCCGTTTGACAACATTGATGAGTGAGACGACTCAGGATGATCCCAAGCTTCCTGAATTGGTGGCCCAATTGGTTGACGTGAGCAATTCCTTAGAGTATCTGAGCACTTACGAAAAAGCTTGGTTGCTTCGCGTGGGAAATGCGTTATCTCAAGATGGGGAAGCTCTCGATGTGCGATTGCGAAATCAACCACTGCCTGTAAAAGTAGCAGATGTGTCTAATGACTTATATGTTACCAATCATGGTGCGCAAGGGGCTTGGGTCACGATGACGATGCACGTGCACCCCAAACCGATTAAGAAGAAAGTTGCAAATGGTTTGAGTATAAGCCGCGAAATTTTAACATTGGCTGGCGAGAAAGTTGCCAAGCATCAGTATAAACAGGGAGAACTCTATGTTGTCCGTCTGACAGGTGAATTGCAAGCCACGAATGCTCCACATACTTTAATAGTGGATTATCTACCAGCTGGTTTTGAGATTGAAAACGCAATTGTGAAGGGGGGAGATTTTGGTCCTTCTTTAAGTTGGCTTGGGGATAGGCTTTCATCACTTACATACTTTGAGGCACGAGATGATCGGTTTGTAGCTGTGATGCAGCTGTCAACTCGGCAGGACTTTACAGTGGTTTATCTGGTGCGCGCTGTAACCCCTGGACAATTTGTCTATCCTGCTTGTCGCGTGGAAAACATGTACCTTCCTAGCGTTTTTGGTCAAGGATTTGCACATAAGGTTCAAGTGGTGCGCTAGTGTTGTGAGATCAGGTCGACTGCAAAAGTCGTTTATAGGAATCTGTTTTTGTGTTCTCTGTCTGATAGTTACTATGGCAGTATTGAACACTCTGTTCCCACCAAACCTGGAGCGACTCAATGAGAGATCCACGGTTGTTTATGATCAAGAGGGCGAGCCGCTACATGTTTCTTGCTCATCCAATCAAGATTTGTGGTGTTTGCCAGTTAAAGCCAACCAGGTAGACCTTAATTTTCTTAAGCATCTTATCTTGATAGAAGACAAAAGATTTTGGTCGCACTGGGGAGTTGACCTTGGATCGATGCTGCGAGCATTGTACCAGCTGGCACGCAATCGCAAAGTTATCTCTGGAGCCTCAACACTTACCATGCAAACGGTGCGATTACTGGAACCACGCCCTCGAACAGTGACCTCGAAAGTGATTGAGATGTTTCGAGCCTGGCAATTGGAATGGCATTTCACCAAGACACAAATTTTAGAAATGTATCTGACCCTTGCGCCCTATGGAGGTAATATCACTGGGGTTTGGGCCGCCGCAACAACGTATTTTGGGCACAGACCAAATCGGCTCACACCGGCAGAATCAGCGATGTTAGTGGCACTGCCGCGTGCTCCTACGAAATTGCGACCGGATAGAGCACCACTTCGCTTGCAGAAATTACGCAACAGGGTGTTGCGCAAGTTGCACCAACATAACCTTGTGACCTTGTCCCAGATGCAAGAAGCACAAAATCAGTCGATTCCAACACGGCGATTTGCCTTTCCAAAACGAGTGCCCCACTTAGCAAGACGCTTGAGGTTCGCGCATCCTAAAATGTTTGAGCATCACAGCTTTATCGACGCGCAAATCCAGCAATCGGTCAAAGAGATCGTACGCGCTGCCATTGTCCCCAAATCTAGTGCCAGTATTGCCGTTCTTGTATTGGACAACCAAACACAGCAGGTGTGCGCGTATGTTGGATCGCGCAACTTTTGGTCAAAAATGAGTTGCGGTCAGATGGATTATATTCGAGCCATTCGCTCGCCTGGGTCAACCCTCAAACCGTTTGTTTATGGCATGGGGTTTGATCAAGGTCTGATTCACCCGCAAACGCTCCTGAAAGATCTACCGCAAAGATATGGAGCCTACGCTCCCAGTAATTTTGACCATAGTTTTCATGGTGAGCTAACTGTTGCTGAAGCTTTGCGTAAATCTTTGAATATTCCGGCTGTAACAGTACTAAATACTGTAGGCCCTCTACATTTTGTCTCGCACCTGCAGCAAACAGGAGTGCGTTTGCGTATGCCGTATCAAGGAGCTGCACCCAACTTGGCCATTAGTTTGGGTGGTGTGGGCATGAGTTTAGAGGAATTGGTGTTGCTTTATTCAACTCTCGGTCACCATGGCGAAGTTAAGCCATTACACTATAGTGATGAGGTAGCTTTTGGCCTCCATAGCCAGCTGTTAAGTGGGCAAGCAGCGCAGCATTTACGGTCGATTCTGACCTTAAGCGATCACTTTTCTCCGCTTTCGGCAGGACATCGAGGTGAATTTGCGTTGAAAACAGGTACCTCCCATGGCCATCGAGATGCGTGGGCCATAGGTGTCGGCAGTGGTTATACCGTAGGTGTTTGGATGGGTTGTCCAAATAATGCTTCGCTGCGGGGCAGCACCGGTTTGAGTGCAGCGGTTCCAATTATCAACAAGGTGTTTCAAGTGTTACCAACGCGCGTGTGCCACCCGGTGGTGGCCAAATCATCAAGTGATATACACACTCCCTATCAGTTAAAATCTCATGTTGTGCAATCTCAATTGAGCGTGCACCATATGCCTGAGTCGCTAACAATCCAATTTCCAGTTAACGGCACAGTTTTGCAACCCACAAGAAATGAATTGGGAGAGTTTCACCCAGTTTCTCTAGTAGTTCAAGGTCAGAAGGGTGAAGTTACCTGGTTGATTAATGGTTGTACAACTGGCCTGGTTAAAGAGCGCCACCGGATATTGTGGGTGCCACCAAGCATTGGGTTTTATTCGTTGGTGGCCATTGATGCTGCAGGGTATCAGGCCAAAGTGGAAGTGGAGATACAAGCCGGGTGGTGAACTCTTGCTAATAAGCATGAGTTTTGGATAAGGGAGGAATTTGAGGATGGTGCAAATCGAGGTTACAACCTCCTCAGCCGTCGTCCTGGACGTTGCATTTGGCTTACGGCCATGAATTCCAAATGCAACGTCCAGGATGATGGCCGCATGAGCTGAATGGTTACGCTTGGTTTAACCTGAGTTTGAATTTAATAACTATCGCGGGCGCATTGCTGCATTGTTTTGATCGAGTAAACTGGGGGCAGGTAACCGTCCCCGTTTACAGGGTTGCGGCTGTTTACAAATCAAGTAAATATGCGCTAATTCCTTATTTTAAACAGAATCTTATCTAAAGCCTGACTCAAAATCTATTTAAAATCAGTTACTGGAAAGGTAAACGTGCTACCCCCTATTTCTGATTCTGTCTTTTGAGATGGCGCCTTAACTTTATTATTTATATTCCGAAAACTAGAATACTCAGTGTCTATAACAGTTACTTTATTGTCTTTGCTTGCGATTCTTAAATTGGTATTTTGTACGAAATCAGAGTAACCATTGGTATATGTAAGAGCGTATTTTCCAGAAAAATCAACACCTAAACGCAAAAGGTCAGCATCTGTTGGCTTGTGGTCCCCGACAAACCGTGAAAATGAAATAAAATTATCGGAATTAATCGTAAAAATATTTTTCAATGGGTTATCTTTAGACTTCTTAATTTTTATTGTAATGTTTTTTGGCTGCCCTTTTATCATAAACTTTGTTTCAACAGCTCGAAATTTACTAACACTTGTATTTTCAGGTCTATGATTATTTATTGCCTTCTTAAGGTATAAAGCTCCCAGAAAGCGTTGCAGACCATCCTTACTGCCAACCCATTTTGTGTTATCCTTTAAGGTAATGAACCTTTGTGCGTCTCCCCTTGTACCAAATTTTTTAGTTGTATCAGAAACAATACCTCTCTCATTAATTTCATTCTCTGGCTTAAAAACTCTCATTATAACGGATTCTGTGGGAAAAGATTATATTCGATAAAAGTTGTCACAAATTGCCGATTTTTATAGGAAATATGTTTTTACAATTCTAAACA